>JAOUIN010000031.1 GCA_029883965.1 Betaproteobacteria bacterium | reverse complement strand
GTTATACTGGCGATGCGCCATGAAAACCCTGCTGATCGGACTGATCGACGCCTACCGGCTGCTGCTGTCGCCGTTTTTCGGCACGCAGTGCCGCTTCTATCCGACCTGCTCGGCCTACGCGCGCGAAGCCATCGAAACCCACGGCGCGCTCAAAGGCACCTGGCTGACCATCAGGCGCATCGGCAAATGCCATCCCTGGCACGAAGGCGGCATCGACAACGTGCCGCCCGCTAAACCGCCGTCGTAATGTTCGTGCGGCAGATCAGCCCCTTCAGGTATTCGCCTTCCGGGAAATTAAGCGCCACCGGGTGATCTGCTGCGCCATGCAGCCAGGCCTCAATCACGGCATCAACACCGGCATCAAGCGCCGCGCCCGCAATGATTTTCTGAAACAGTTCGGCACTGACGCCGCCGGAACACGAGTAGGTCATCAGCGTGCCGCCGGGATTGAGCAGCTTGAACGCGAGCAGATTGATGTCCTTGTAGGCGCGCGCCGCTTTCTCCGCATGCGCGGCCGTCGGCGCAAACTTGGGCGGATCGAGCACGATGACATCGAAGCTGCGCCCCGCGTCGCGGAATTTTCGCAGCGACTGGAACACGTCGGCTTCCAGCCATTCGGTGCCGTTCAGCCGGTTCAGCGCGGCGTTGGCCTGCGCCGCCTGCAGCGCCGGCCCTGAACTGTCGATGGCAGTAACCGCACTCGCGCCGCCGGCAAGCGCATTGATCGCAAAACCGCCGGTATAACAAAAACAATCCAGCACGCTGTTGCCGGCGACGAGCGCGCGCAGGCGCTGCCGGTTGTCACGCTGATCGAGATAGAAACCCGTCTTGTGCCCGCTTACAACATCAATCGCAAATTGCAGGCCATGCTCGGTGATCATGACGGGCCCCGTTGCGGCGGCGCCGCGCAGCAATCCCGTTTGCGAAGGCAAACCTTCCAGTTGCCGCACATCGGCATCGGAGCGCTCGACCACCCGAACCACCCCGGCCAATGCCGCCAGCGCGTCGGCAATGGCCTCACGCCAGCGCTCCGCGCCCGTGGTCAGCAGTTGCACGACTACCGTGTCCTCATAACGATCGGCCACCACGCCGGGCAGCCCGTCGGACTCGCCGTGGATCAGGCGTACGGCATTGGTAACGCCGCCGCTGCGCAACGGCTCGCGGCGCGCCGCGGCCTGCGCGATGCGCTGCGCAAAAAAATCCGCATCGATCGGGCACGGCGTCCAGTTCCAGATCCGCGCGCGGATCTGCGATTGCGGACTGTAGGCGGCGATGGCCCGCGGTACGCCGTCAGCGGTGCGCACTTCAACGGTATCACCCGCCTGGGGATTGCCGTCGACGCGCGCAATGCCGCCGGAGAATATCCACGGATGCCGGCGCTGCAGCGATTTTTCGCGTCCCGGTTTGAGGATCAGGCTGTGCATGCGCCCCGCTCAGCGGCCTGACGCGGGAAAGTTCCGGTCGAGAAAGTCGAAATAGTGCCGGTTGAATTCGGCCGGGTTCTCCGCCCACGGATAGTGGCCCGAGCCCGACACCGTGCCGAAGGCACAGCCCGGAATCATGTCCGCAACACGTTTCATGCCCGCCGGATGCCCGACCTGATCGACCTCGCCCGCGACCAGCAGCGTCGGCACGCTGATGGATTTGAATCCGGCCACAGCATCGGGCTCGGGGAAGG
Organism: Betaproteobacteria bacterium; assembly: GCA_029883965.1. Taxonomy (GTDB): domain Bacteria; phylum Pseudomonadota; class Gammaproteobacteria; order Burkholderiales; family SG8-41. Next base: position 13,662 of record JAOUIN010000031.1, on the reverse strand, counting down.
TCTGCACCGCCCTGACCGCAGCCTTCACCGTGTCCGGCGGCGTCAGCGACGCCCATTGCCGCACCAGATCCACTTCGGCGCCGCGCGATGTCGGGCCGAGCATCGAATCCACGACCATGCGGTTGACCGTCACCGGGTCTGTGCCCGGCAGTGGCGGTGCGGTGCGCTTGCGCACGAATTCCTCCTGCTCTTCTTTCGTGCGATTGCCGAAATAACCGATGGTCGAGGAGATCACCAGGCCATGCACGAGGTCCGGCGCCTGCAGCCGGATGCGCGAAGAAATCTGCCCGCCCATGCTGTGACCGTGCACCACGTTCTGCGCCGAACCCTGTGCGCGGATCAACTGCACTCCGGCCGCGGCCACCTGCTCGAATCCGAAATCCGCCGGCAATGGCGACAAGCCGTAACCCGGCGCATCCCAGGCGACGACGCGATAACCGCGCGCAATCAGCCGTTCGGTCTGATAGCGCCAGTACTCCTTGGAACCGTATATCCCGTGCAGTAGAAAAATAGTGACCCTGCCCGCGCCGGTCACCTGGAAGTCCGGCATGCCCATTGCTGATTCTCCAGTCTATTTGTCTTTGCGGCGTGCTCGGGGATGAGCGGCGTCGCAGATCTTGGCGAGGCGCTGACAACACGCCGCACCGCGGCGTGTTGCGGCGCAGGCTAATGTTAGCGCAGCGAACGTTAAGGCCGTCAGGCCGGCCGCAGCCAAAGTCGCGTTCATTTTTCTTTCCTGCGGGCGCGAGGATGAGCGGCGTCGTAGATCTTGGCAAGGTGCTGGAAGTCGAGCTGCGTATACACCTGCGTTGTCGAAATGCTCGAATGCCCCAGCATCTCCTGCACCGCACGCAGATCGCTGCTCGACTGCAATACATGTGACGCGAAGGAATGCCGCAGCATGTGCGGATGCACCCGGGCGGCAACCCCCTGCTTCAGCGCGCGCTGCTGCACGCGGGTCTGGATCGCACGTTGACCCAGCCTTCGCCCATGCCGGGTCACGAACAGCGCGTCGTCATCGACATGCGCCATGGCCGAGCGCTCGGCAAGCCACGCACGCAGCGCCTTGGCTGCATGGCTGCCCACGGGCACGATGCGCGTCTTGCCGCCCTTGCCGGTCACGCGCACCGTGGCATCGGCGAAGTTGATGTCGCCCGGCGCCAGACCGGTCAGCTCGGCCAGACGCAGACCGGACGAATAAAACAGTTCCAGCATGGCCTTGTCGCGCACCGCGAGCGCATCGCCGTCTTCGATTTCGACCAGCTGCCTCGCTTCGTCCGGGGACAATGCGTGCGGCAGCCGTTTGGCGCTTTTCGGAGCGCGAATGCCGACGCAGGGATTGTGTTTGCAGCCGTGATCACGGGCGAGATAACGGTAGAATCCGCGCCATGCCGACAGCATGCGCGCGAGACTGCGGCCGTCCAGGCCCTTGCCATGCAGTTGTGCGATGTAGCGCCGGATATCGTGGGTGCGCAGGGCGCCTGCCGGCGTATCTCCCGCCATGGCCATCAATGCTTCGATGTCGCGGCGGTAATTTTTTGCAGTATGCGCCGAGAGGCGGCGTTCGTGCGTCAGGTGCCCGATGTACGCCTGCAGCAGCTTCTGCTCTGGACCGGCGGCGGGCGCCGGAGATTTCACGCTGGATTGCGATCGCCCGCGGGCGGTCACGCCGGCTCCAGGTGGCGCAGCAGGCACGCAGCGATGACCTCGCCGATCCGCGTCAGGTACAGCGTCCCCATTTCGGGGTAGAAACGCTGCGCATCCTCGCTGGCCAGCGCAAGCAGGCCGAACGTATCCTTGCCGCGCAGCGCCACATAAGCGTAGGACTTGAGCAGTGATGCCGACTCTCCGAAAAACGCTGCCGTGCCGGCCATGGCCAGCGGACCGCAATGCGGATGCAGCAGACCGGCGGCAAACTCGCGAATCTCCTCTGAAACCGGCGCGGACTCCGGCATGTCGGTCGCCGCCTGCGGATGCCAGATCCGCAACGCTACGTGAGGCACGGAAAAATCCTCGCGCAGGTTGAACACGGCCGCGTTGAGCAGCGCCGGCGCATCGTGTGCACCGATCAGCGCCAGCGTCATCCGATGCACCTTTTCGCCGATGGCGTCGTTTTCCTCACCGAACTGGATCATCTCGCTGAGCTTGGTCTCCAGTTGCTTGGCGCGCTCTCTCAACGTCAGGATCTGGCGCTCGCTGATCGAAATGGCTCGCCCGCCATGCGGATGCGGAATGAGCACGTCTGCCACTACATCGGCATGATTCTCGAAAAACTCCGGGTGATCCTTCAGGTACGCCGCGACATCATCAGGTTTCATCAGTGATTATTCCTTGGACTTATCATTTGTTGTCTTAATGCTCTGTGAATCCTGCAGTTCGATCTCGCCGTCGAATACGGTCACTGCAGGCCCGGTCATCAGCACCGGCTGTCCCGCGCCTGCCCATACTATAACGAGGTCGCCGCCGCGCGTCGAAACCGTGACGCGCTGATCGAGCAGGCCGCGCGTGATGCCTGCCACCACGGCGGCACAGGCCCCCGTGCCACAGGCCAGCGTTTCGCCGGCGCCGCGTTCGTACACGCGCAGGCGGATATGCGTGCGATCGACAACCTGCATGTAGCCCGCATTCACACGCTGCGGGAACCGCGGATGTGCTTCGATCAGCGGCCCCTCGGTGGCGACGGGTGCGCGCATGACATCAGGCACGATCTGCACGGCATGCGGATTGCCCATTGATAACACGTTGATTTTAATTGTTTTTTTATCAACCTGTAATTCATACTCGGCGGCCGCGGCCGGCGCATCGAAGGGAACGCGCGCGGGCTCGAACACGGGCCGGCCCATGTCCACCGTGACCTGGCCGTCGGCTTCCAGCCGCGGCTCGATGACGCCGCCGAGCGTGCCCACGCGAATCACGGTCTTTGCAGTGAGCCCGCGCTCATGCACATAACGCACGAAACAGCGCGCGCCATTGCCGCACTGCTCGACTTCACCGCCATCCGAATTAAAAATGCGGTAGAAAAAATCCGTATCCGCTGACCGCGCGCGCTCAATCATCAGCACCTGATCGCAACCAACCCCGAAGTGGCGGTCTGCGACGTGGCGCAGCTGATCCGGTGTCAGCGATACCGGCGCGGCGACCGCATCGATCACGACAAAGTCATTGCCGAGTCCGTGCATTTTGGTGAATTTCAGTGGCATGGGTCAGCGCATCATGCCGCGCACTGGTCACGATAATCGCGATATATGCAGCGGTCCATGATCACCGTCATGCCACCGGCCTGCGCCCGCGCGGCAGCCGGTTCGTTGACTATGCCTTCCTGGATCCAGATCGCCTTCAACCCGAGTGCGAGGCATTCATCGACGACACCGTCGATATGCTCGGCACTGCGAAACACGTCGACGAGGTCGATGGGTTCCGGAATATCCGCGAGACGCGCGTACGCCTTTTCGCCGAGCACCTCCTTGATCGCCGGATGTACCGGAATCACGCGGAAACCGTAGCCCTGCATGGCGTGCGCTACGCCGTGACTGGGTCGGGACGGATTCGGCGACAGTCCGACCACGGCGATGGTCCTGGCTTTTTTAAGCAGCGCACAGCGCGCCGCGGCATCGGGGTTCTCGAACACGGTCAAAGCGCCTTCACCATAATGAAATCATCCATCACAAACCCGCCGCCGATATCCTTAACCGCAGCCTCACGCACGATAAACCCGCACTTGCGGTATGCAGCAATTGCCGCGTGGTTGTTACGATTCACCGCCAACCGCAGTTCGCGGCAACCCTGCCGCCGCGCGGTCACCGCGGCCTGTCCGATCAACATGCCGCCGCAGCCACTGCGCTGCCGGGAAGGCTGTACATACAGTTTGTCGATCTTCATTGCCGCGCCGCCCGGCTCCATCTGCAGCGCGGAAAACGCGACGATGCGATCGCCCACAGTCAGCTTGTACCACCACACGTCCGCACACGCCAACTCCGCAACCATCACCGCCGGCGCATAGCGCTGCGCCAGCATGTATTCTATCTGCGCGACACTGATGATGCCGGGATAATGCGCGTGCCAGATTTCGTGCGCGAGCGCTGCGATGGCCGCTATATCCCGTGGCTCGACCGGCGCAACCATGCGGTCACATGAGGCACCGGTAGTCGTGCGGTCCACGTCGCATCCTCCGCGCGCTAGTAAAAGCGCGCCTCTCCCGGCGGCCGCGTCTTGAATCGCTTGTGCAACCAGTAATACTGCTCGGGCATTTCGCGCACACGCTCTTCGATGAACGCGTTCATGCGCCGGGTATCGGCGGCAACGTCGCCGCTCGGATAGTGTTCCCACGCCGGATAAAAGCGCAGCACATAGCCCGCGCTGCCCGGCAGCTGCGTGGTGACTGCCGGCAGCACCACGGCCCGCGCCAGTTGCGCCATGCGCGCGAGCCCGGTAATCGTCGCCGCCGGCACGCCGAAAAACGGCACGAATATCGAGTCTCGCTCGCCAAAGTCCATGTCCGGGAGGTAATAAAACGGCAAACCCGTGCGCATCGCTTTCACCACCGGCCGGATGCCGTCCTGGCGGGAGAACAGTACCGGTTTGACGAAACGTGTGCGTCCGTGCAGAAGTACGCGGTCGAACACGGGATTTTTCTGCTGGCTGTAGACCGAGATGCCCTGCCACTCGGTGATGATGCGCGAGCCGCCCATATCGAGCCCGACAAAGTGCGGCGCCAGCCAGATCACCGGCCGTCCCTGCACCGCCTGCCAGTGTTCCAGCCCCTCGACACGCACCATGCGCATCACCCGCTCGCGGCTGCCCCACCAAAGGATGCCGTGCTCGAGCAGCGCCCGCGCGAACGCGGCGAAGTGGCGACGGGCAAGCCGTACGCGCTCATGCTCCGGCAGTTCGGGAAAGCATAGTTTCAGGTTGGTCAGTACCACGCGCCGCCGTTCACCCGCGACCGCATAGAGCAGCAGCCCCACGGCCTTACCCAGCGGCGCCAGCAGCGCCAGCGGCAGCCAGTGCAGCAACCAGACCAATGCGAGGCCGAAGCGGGTCATTACGCAGCCACCGGCGGCGGAGCGGCGCCGGCCGGCGTCTTGTAGCGGTTGTATCCCCAAAGATACTGCGCCGGACAGGTACGCACGACCGATTCGACTGCGTGATTCAGCGCCGCCGGGGTCAGCGGATCCGCGGCGACAGCCCCGAGATGCAGGTGGTAGCCCCGACCATGCGGCCGGCGCTCGGCAAAAGCCATGATCACCGCAGCGCCCGTGGCAGCCTGTAGCCGGGATACCAGCGTCATCGTGTATGCGGGCTGACCGAAAAAATCCGCCCACTCGCCCTCGCCCACACCCGGTGCCTGATCGGGCAATATGCCGACGGCCTCGCCGCGGCGCAACGCCTTGTAGAGCATGCGCACGCCATTGAGGTTAGCCTGCGCCAGCTTCGTCTGGCCGCGTGCGCGCCCGGCACGCATGATGGTTTCGAGTGCGGCACGTTTCGGCGGCCGGTAAAGCACCGTGAGCGGCAGCCGCTGTGAGCCGTAGAGCGCGGAAATCTCGAAGCACCCGAGATGCGGCGTCAAAAAAATAATACCTTTGCCGGCGCGCTGCGCGTCATCAACCACAGGCCAGTCCTCACACGACACCAGGTGCGCAATCTCGTCATCTCGTCCGAACCATACCCGGCACAACTCGGTGACGCTCTTGCCCGATTCCGCGATCGCACTGTGCAGGGTCTTGCGATAGGTCTGCTCATCCGCGCACACCCCGCTGTTCAGCAGATTCTCCCGGCAGCGGTGGCGATACGTGGGCGAGAGTCCGTACACCAGCCAGCCCAGACCCGCACCAAAAAAATGCAGTGCTGCCAAAGGCATACGCGCGCATAACCGCATCACCACCAACAGCATGGGCATTCCACAGGAAAATCCGTTAATAAATCGGGGGTTATATGCTATTCTAGCGGCCTTTTTGCCGCAGCCCCCAATTAACTTAACCGGATTTAACGCGCCCAGCACATGAGCAATTTCCTGTTTACCTCCGAGTCGGTCTCCGAAGGCCATCCCGACAAAATCGCCGATCAGATTTCTGACGCGGTACTCGACGCCATCCTCGCGCAGGACAAGAACGGCCGTGTCGCCGCCGAAACGCTGACCCACACCGGTCTGGTGGTACTGGCCGGCCAGGTGACCACCAGCGCGCGCGTCGATTATGCAAAGGTTGCGCGCAACGTCATCAAGCAAATCGGTTACACCGATTCCGCGCTGGGCTTTGATCACCGCGGCTGCGCCGTGATGGTGTGCTATGACGAGCAATCCCCCGACATCGCCCAGGGCGTGGACGAAGGCAAAGGCCTCGATCTCGACCAGGGCGCAGGTGACCAGGGACTGATGTTCGGCTTCGCCTGCGATGAAACGCCACAACTGATGCCGATGCCGATTTATTACGCGCACCGGCTGATGGAACGCCATGCCGAATTGCGCCGCGACGGCCGCCTGCCGTGGGCGCGGCCCGACGCGAAATCGCAGGTGTCAGTACGCTATGTCGACGGCAAGCCGCATCATATCGACACGGTCGTGATTTCGACCCAGCACTCGGAAGACATATCGCATGAGCCGCTGACCGAAAGCGTGGTCGAGGAAATCGTCAAGCCGGTGTTGCCGAAGAACATGATCACCAAGGAAACCAAGTATCTGATCAACCCCACCGGCCGATTTGTCATCGGCGGCCCGCAGGGTGACACCGGCCTGACCGGCCGCAAGATCATCGTCGACACCTACGGCGGCTATTCGCGCCACGGCGGCGGCGCATTCTCCGGCAAGGATCCGTCGAAAGTGGATCGCTCAGCCGCGTACGCCGCGCGCTACGTCGCGAAGAACATCGTCGCCGCAGGCCTTGCGTCCAAGTGCGAAATCCAGGTCGCCTACGCCATCGGCGTTGCGCGCCCGGTCAGCGTGCTGGTCGATACCTTCGGCACCGGGAAAATCTCGGATGAAAAAATCGCCGCGCTGGTCGAGAAGCATTTCGACCTGCGCCCGAAGGGCATCATCCAGTCGCTCGACCTGCTGCGCCCGATCTACACCAAGACCGCCGCGCACGGCCATTTCGGCCGCGACGAACCGGAATTCACCTGGGAGGCGACGGACAAGGCTGCCGCGCTGAAAGCAGATGCAGGGATCAAATAGGTTATAATCCGCCCCGCTGAGGAGCGTTGCGACCGGGTTTGAATCCCGGCCAGGCTCAGCAAGTATCAACGGCGCTCGCACCAGAAATGGTGCGAGCGTTTTCTTTTGCAGAAATGGTTTGCAGGTTTGTAATTTCGACATGCGTGCCCCCGAGGGGCGCTGCGACCGGGCGGGTCTGAAGCGTTTACCCCCGTTTACCGGCCAGGCTCGGGCGGCATCAACGGTAACCGCGCCCCCACATTCAGGAGTTGCAACAATGAACGCAAAAGCCACCGACTACAAAGTCGCCGACATCAAACTGGCCGAATTCGGCCGCAAGGAAATCGCCATCGCCGAGACCGAAATGCCCGGACTGATGGCGCTGCGCGAGGAATACAAGGGCAAGAAGCCGCTCAAGGGCGCGCGTATTGCCGGCTCGCTGCACATGACCATCCAGACCGCGGTGCTGATCGAGACCCTGGCGGATCTCGGCGCCGACATCCGCTGGGCGTCGTGCAACATTTTCTCCACGCAGGATCATGCCGCCGCCGCGATCGCCGCAAGCGGCATTCCGGTGTTCGCCTACAAGGGCGAAACGCTGGAAGACTACTGGGAATATACCCACCGCATCTTCGAATGGAGCGACGGCGGGACGCCCAACATGATCCTCGACGACGGTGGCGATGCGACGCTGCTGATCACGCTGGGCGCCCAGCACGAGCGCAACAAGACGCAGCCGCCCGAGGGCACGAATGAGGAAGAAGTGATCCTGTTCGCCGCGATGCGCAAGACGCTGAAGGAAAAGCCCGGCTTCTATTCGAAGATCGAGAAGAACATCCAGGGCGTCACCGAAGAGACGACCACCGGTGTGCACCGCCTCTACCAGATGGCCAAGGAAGGGCGCCTGCCGTTCCCGGCAATCAACGTCAATGATTCGGTCACCAAGTCCAAGTTCGATAACCTCTACGGCTGTCGCGAATCGCTGGTCGATGCGATCAAGCGCGCCACCGATGTGATGATCGCCGGCAAAGTTGCGGTGGTTTGCGGTTACGGTGACGTCGGCAAAGGCAGCGCAGAGGCGCTGCGCGCCCTGTCCGCACAGGTATGGGTCACCGAAATCGACCCGATCTGCGCGCTGCAGGCGGCGATGGAAGGTTTCCGCGTGGTGACCATGGAATATGCGGCCGACAAGGCCGACATTTTCGTGACCTGCACCGGCAATCTGGGCGTAATCACGCATGACCACATGAAAAACATGCGGCACAACACCATAGTCTGCAACATCGGCCACTTCGATTCCGAGATCGAAATTGCCAGTCTGAAAAAGTACAAATGGGAGAACATCAAGCCGCAGGTGGATCACGTGATTTTCCCCGACGGCAAGCGGTTGATCATCCTGGCCGAAGGCCGGCTGGTGAACCTGGGCTGCGGCACCGGCCACCCGTCATTCGTGATGTCCAACTCGTTCACCAACCAGACGCTGGCGCAGATCGAGCTGTACACGCAGGGCGACAAATACGAAAACAAGGTCTACGTACTGCCCAAGCAGCTCGACGAGAAGGTCGCGCGCCTGCATCTGAAAAAACTCGGTGTGGACCTGACCGTGCTCAACGAGAAGCAGGCCAACTACCTGCAGATGCCCGTGGACGGCCCGTTCAAGCCGGAACACTACCGTTATTGACCAGGAAAACAGCGCCGGTCCGGGGGTAGAATTTACTGCAACCCTGACCGGCGCCCATGTCCATGGAATCACAGAAAAAATTTCAGAGAACCTTCAGTTTCGAGTTCTTCCCGCCGAACACGCCGGAAGGCATGGAGAAGCTCGCGCAGACCGCCAAGCAGCTGGCGCAACTGAAGCCGAAGTTCTTTTCGGTCACCTACGGCGCCGGCGGTTCGACGCGCGAGCGTACGTTGCGCGCAGTGCTCGATCTGCGCAGCGCCGGGCACGCTGCCGCGCCGCACATCTCGTGCATAGGTTCATCGCGCGACGATATACGCGAAATCCTGCACGAATACCGCGAGCACGGCATTCGCCATCTGGTTGCGCTACGCGGCGACCTGCCTTCCGGCACGGCATCTGCGGGCGATTTCCAGTATGCCAACGAACTAGTGGCATTTATCCGCACTGAATTCGGCGATCAATTCCACATCGATGTCGCCGCCTATCCGGAGTACCACCCGCAGGCGCGCAGCGCGCAGGATGACCTGCTGAATTTCAAGCGCAAGATCGAAGCCGGCGCAGATTCCGCCATCACGCAGTATTTTTACAATACCGACGGCTATTTCCACTTCGTCGATGAATGCGACGCGATGGGACTCAGTCTGCCCATCGTCCCGGGCATCATGCCGATCGGCCGCTTCTCGCAACTGGCGCGCTTCTCCGATGCCTGCGGCGCGGAGATCCCGCGCTGGATCCGGCTCAAGCTCGAAGGCTATGGCGACGACACCGCGTCTATCCGCGCCTTCGGTCTCGATGTCGTGACGCGACTGTGCGACGACCTGCTTACGGCCGGAGCACCGGGGCTGCATTTCTACACCATGAACCAGGCGGGGCTGACCAGCACCATCTGGCAACGGCTCGGCCTCTAGTTCCGACGCAAAGTTGCGCCAGGCCACGCGGTCCGTGGCTATACTCCCGTTAGCGCAATCTCACGAACTGCTTACGGGGGACATCGTGCAGGAAGACCACAACAACGGTACGCAGGTAGCGGACCCGGAGCGGCGCGAACTGGCGCGTGCCGCCAAGGCACGCGCGCCCGGCGAAGCCGCCGACATGCTGGCGGAATATCCGGCTTCCAGGATTGCGCAGGTACTGCAGGATCTGCCACCCGCACTGACCCAGGACATCATCGCCGAACTGCCCGGCGGGCTGGTCGACGGGATCATGCACGCCGCACCTGCGGCTACTGTCGCGCAATGGCGTGTCAACGGAAAGTTCGCGACCGGCACCATCGGACGCATGATGGAGCCGGTACGGGCCGTGTTTCGCCCGGACCTGTCGGTGCGCGACACCGTTGAGCAGCTGCGTCCGCTGGTACGTACGACGTTTATCACCTACGGGTATATCGTCGACGGCGCCGGCAAGATGCTCGGCATTGTCACGATGCGCGATCTGCTGTTCGCTGACGATCAGGCATCGCTCGAATCCATCATGTTGCGCAACGCGTTTTGCCTTTCACCCGATCTGGAGCTGGCCGGCGCGATGAAGCTGGTGCTGGATCGCCATTACCCCGTATATCCGGTGTGTGACAGGAACGGGGTTCTGCTTGGACTGGTACGCGGACAGACGATGTTCGAGGAACAGGCCTTCGAGATCACGGCGCAGGTCGGCAGCATGGTCGGCGTGGAGAAGGAGGAACGACTGGCCACACCGCTGAAAAGCAGCTTCCGGTTTCGCCACCCGTGGTTGCAGATCAACCTCGCCACAGCGTTCGTTGCCGGCGCGGTCGTCGCCATATTCCAGGATACCGTGGACCGCCTGGTGATACTTGCATTGTTCCTGCCGGTGCTGGCCGGTCAGTCCGGCAACACCGGCTGCCAGGCACTTGCCGTGACGTTGCGCGGCATGACGCTGGGCGAACTGAAAGCCGGGCAGGAACGCGCACTGGTCATCAAGGAAGCGTGGCTGGGCGCGTTGAACGGTGCGTTTACGGGACTGGTTGCCGCGCTCGGCATGTTCATTGTCGCGACCTATCAGCACAATCCCAACGCGCTGTTGCTCAGCTTCGTGGTCTGGGTTGCGCTGATCGGCAGTTGTGTCGCGAGCGGGATTTCCGGCGCCATGGTTCCGCTGACGCTGAAACGTTTCGGCTTCGATCCGGCAACAGCCTCCAGCATTTTTCTGACCACGGCCACCGACGTCGTCAGCATGGGCCTGTTGCTCGGCCTTGCCACGCTGCTGATCTGAAGTCGGGCGCGACGCAAAAAAACGGCCGCCCGCGGCGGCCGTCAATCAGAATAAAACAGGAACCTAGGCTGCCGCTTTTACTGCGTCCCGCTTTTTCTTCGATTTCGCTTCCTCGGCGTGCATCGCAGCGTACGCGCCATGCGCTGCGGCCTCGGCATCCCCGACATGCACGGGGTATCCCATGTCATCGAGCACCGAACCCAGCGCCGACAGGCACAGCATGACGTTGGCGGGACGACAGGAGTAGCCCATCAGGCCGAAACGCCAGATCTTGCCGGCCAGCGGTCCCAACCCGGCACCGATCTCGATGCTGAACTCGGACAACAGGCGCTTGCGCACTTCGGCTTCGTTGACGCCCTCGGGGCACACGGCGGCATTCATCTGCGGAATCTGGTACTGCTCCTTGACGAAAAACTTCAGGCCCATGGCTTCGATCCCGGCCTTGAGCGCGACATGATCGCGCCGCACGCGCGCCCAGGCATTTTCCAGTCCTTCTTCACGGATCAGCAGCAGTGCCTCGTGCAACGCGAACAGCGAATTCGTCGGCGCAGTGTGATGATAGGTGCGCGTGGATTCGCCCCAGTAGCCCAGCAGCAGGTTCATGTCCATGAACCAGCTGTGGATCTTGTCCTTGCGCGCTTTGACATAGTCGACCACTTTTTCCGAAAACGTCACCGGCGACAGGCCGGGCGTGCACGACAGGCACTTCTGGCTCGCGGAATAGGCGGCGTCTATGCCCCACTCGTCGACCAGTACCGGCGAGCCGCCGAGAGAAGTCACGGCGTCGACGATCGTCAGCGCGTTGTACTTGTGCGCGATTGCGACCAGAGTTTTGGCATCCGACAGCACGCCGGTGGAGGTTTCGGCGTGCACAAATGCAACCACACGCGCATCGGGATTTTTCTTCAGTGCGTCTTCGAGTTTCTGCGGATCGACCGGTTCGCCCCACTGATCCTCGACCACGACCGGAATGCCGCCGCAGCGCTCGACGTTCTCGATCATGCGGCCGCCGAACACGCCGTTGCGGCACACGATCACCTTGTCACCCGGCTTCACCAGGTTGACGAAACAGTATTCCATGCCCACCGAACCGGGGCCGGAGATCGGGAAGGTCAGCGGATTCTTGGTCTGGTACGCGTAGCGCAGCAGTGCTTTGAGCTCGTCCATCATTTCGACGAACACCGGATCGAGATATCCGATCGCCGGCTGGCTCATGGTGGTCAGCACGCGCGGATGGATCTCCGTCGGGCCCGGCCCCATCAGTGTGCGGCGCGGCGGGTGGAAAGAGCCGATGCGTTTCGAGGGGGCATAGGGATTCATGGCGATACTCCTGGTTAACGTCGAATCAATTAAATTTTCACCGTCAGGGCGTGATTTCAGTTTCAGCGGTTTGCATGCCGTCGCTTCGTTGAGCACCTCAACCGCGGTAATCTGCCCGGCGGTGACCTGCTCGACTTCCATCGCCCAGCGCGCCGGCACGTATCCCACCTTCACCCAATGATTAACGACCGCGCGATCAAGACTGAAGCGGCGTGCAACCTCAGCCTGGCTGCCGAAGATGTCTACGAGTCGGGTGGCGCAATTCATGAGTTCGTGATGGGCGGAATGCGTAAAGGGGTTGCGGAAAGTGCATGGAATGTATCATGGCAAATTAATTTTGACAAGACAGTTTCGCCTAAACAGAAAATGATAACCTGTTGTTTTTATTAAATTTTATTTGTCACGCTGATGATCAACCAACGTGGTATTGCAACAGACTCATGGTAATGTGACGCTTTTATCCCCCAATACAAACAAGGAGCTTTCAGCATGATCCGCCTCTTCTCAGCCGGCATCGCCGTTTGTCTGACCTCGTTCGTGGCGACCGGTGCGTTTGCCGCGCAGGCCGACGTCTATCCGACCAAGCCGATACGCCTGATCGTGCCATTCCCGCCGGGTGGCGGCACTGACCTGGTATCGCGCACGATGCAGCCGGGCCTGAGTGCGACGCTGGGCCAGCAGATTCTGATCGACAACCGCGGCGGCGCCCAGGGCAGTCTGGGCACCGCGATTGCCGCCCAGGCCAATCCCGACGGCTATACGCTGGTGATCGCCGAAATCGGCGCCACCGCTGTGGCACCGGCGTTGATGCCCAAGTTGAGTTTCAACGTGGCGCGGGATTTCGCCGGTATCAGCCAATTGATCGAGCAGCCTTACATCATGACCGTGCATCCGAGCATTCAGGCGCGTACGCTCGCCGAATTCATCAAGCTCGCGCAAAGCAAACCCAACGCACTTAATTTCGGCTCCGGCAACGTCACCGCACATGTCGCGCAAGAGGCGTTTTTCCAGACCGCCAAGGTAAAGCTGACGCATATACCCTATCGCGGCTCGGGGCCCTCGGTAGCCGCCGCGGTCGGTGGCGAGGTACAGACTCTGTTCTCCGGTCCGGGCGCAGCGATACCGCAGATCAAGGCAGGCAGGCTGCGCGCACTCGCAGTGACCACGGCCAAGCGGACCCCGCAATTAGCGGAAGTGCCGACGCTGTCCGAACAGGGTTACAAGGGCTTCGTGATCGCCGGCTGGTACGGGCTGATGGGCCCGATTGCAATGCCCAAGGCAGCGATCG
>JAOUIN010000030.1 GCA_029883965.1 Betaproteobacteria bacterium | reverse complement strand
CGGCCCGATGTGCCGGCGAAACTGATGTTGCCCTGTCGCCGGGGCGCCGGGGTGGTGCCGTCAACCGGTGCCGGCTGCTCAGCCATTGAATGCCAGCTGTGCGGATTCGGCGCGGTCGATGGCCTGCCGCCATTCGGCAGACGGCGTGGTCCCGGCGTCGTGCGCATGGATCAGCGACAGAATTACCGCGAGGGTGTCCCTGTCGAACACCGATGCTTCTTCAACCCGGAATTCGCCCTGCTCACCGGGCAGCGCGGCAATCAGCCGCGTGAGCAGGCGGTACTGCGTGAACGCGGGATTCGCCTCGATGCGTTGCACGGCGGCGTCCAGCGGGTTCTCCAGCAGCGGACCGGTCATGAAGCGCGTGATGTGCCGCAATGCGCCCATGAACCGCGCAAAGGACTGCTGCGCCGGCACGGCGGCCACGGTGTCCGGTGTGCCGGGGAATTTGTCCATGCCGGGTTATCGTCCGACGCGGCTGGTCAGCAGGTTACCGATGATCAGGCACGCGGTTGCAACGGCGAGTGCTACGACCAGCGAAAACGGACTGATGGCGTTTTCCGAGGCAATGACGGCACCGAGCATGGGCGCAATCATCATGCCGCCGGCCAGGGCACCGATCGCACCGATGCCGACCGAGGTCAGCAGGCCGCTGCGCGCGTTGGCGTGGAACACGGCAAAACCGAGCCAGCCGATGGCGGCGCCGCACAGGATCCAGAGCGCAATGTTCATGGCTTGCTCACAAGCTGCAGGCCGCTGCCGGTACACGCGCAGCGGGGCCGCACAGCGCCGACAGATTTACTTGTCACTGATCGAAACATTGAAGCTGGCCGTGTCCTTGCGGTACGACGCCGGCAGGTATTCGATCTCGAGGCGGATTTCCCTGAGCTTTGCCGTTTTCAGGGCTGCCGCCGGGAAATTCACGTCGATGTCCTGACTGGCTTCATTGCCCGGATCGAGACGGTCGGGTGAGTTGTATGAACCAGAGAAGGAGATTTTTGAATCGGTCCGCGATTCTTCGAGCTTGATCGGCTGACCCTGCTCGTCGATGAAGAGCACCCTGCCGTTGAGCAGCCGCACGCTCTGATCCGTCGAGCCGTTGGTCAGCTTGAGTTTGCCTCTGAGCTTCGCTGCGGAGTCCACGCGGCCGGTTCCCTGCTCGACCCGCTCGACGACGGTCATCTCGGTCACTTCGCCCAGCAGGATGCCGGCCTTGACCTTGATCTGGTCCGGCGCTACGGCATAGACCTTGTCGTCAATAACTGCAGCTTTTTCCTTAACGGTCGGCGTGCAGCCCGAAAGGGCTGCCGCGGCGATGGCGACGGCCATCATTACACTGGTAAATGTTCGCATGTTATCTCCTGAATGAATAAGAAACCGCGGCCTGTCGCGGGGAAATCTTCCTTCGCGGGAGGCAATGGGTGTGTGTGTCAGCGTGCGTGTCGCGCCGCGTATGTCACTGTTTATGAGCGACAAATACGGGTGAAAATGGCGGGAAGGGGACTAGCCCGGTCCTGGCAGGGCTTAACTGGAACGGGCGTAAATGGGGAAATGGAGCTGGCCCGATCCTTGCGAGGCTTGGCTGCAGACTAACATGGAATGGCTGAACGCGACGGATCACGCTTCTGCAAGGCTGGCGCTCGTGCAGCCGATCGCAACTTTATTCCCGTCAGCAGCGTGTTCCTGCTGCGCGCCGGTCTTGTGCCGCCGCGATCAGTTCTCGAGCTTGATGCCGGCGTCGACGATGATCTTGGCGAACTTGGCCGATTCGCCGCGGATGAACTGACGGAATTCTTCGGGCGTGGTGGGCGACGGTTCGAAGCCCGAGGCGCGCAGCTTCGCCGCCATGTCCGGCGCGTTGAGCGCCTGCACCGCAGCGGTGTTGAGCATTTTGAGGATGGGCTCGGGTATGCCCGCGGGCGCCTGGAAGCCGAAGAAGTTGACGAGTTCAAAGCCCGCAAGCGTCTCGGCGATTGCAGGCACGTCGGGCAGCACGGCCACGCGCGTGGTCGAGGTGACGCCGATCGGGCGGATTTTTTTTCCTTCGATGAACGGTCGCGCCGCGCCGATGCTGACGATGGTCATGCTCACGTGGTTGCCGGCGAGGGCGGCGAGTTGCGGCGCCGCGCCCTTGTACGGCACATGCTGGATCTTGATGCCCGCCATCTTGTTGAACATCTCGCCGGTGAGCTGCTGCGGATTGCCGATGCCGCTCGATGAATAGGAGAGCTTCTCGGGGTTGGCTTTGGCGTGCGCAATCAGTTCGGCCACGCTGGTCGCTGGGATTTCCATGTTGACGGCCATCACGTTCGGCACTTTCACCAGCCGCGTGATCGGCTGCAGCTCGCGGTCCCAGTCGTAGGCCATCTTGTCCTTGTAGAGATGCGGATTGAGCGCCACTTCGCCCGAGTTCACGAGCAGCGTGTAGCCGTCCTTCGGTCCCTTGGCGACGAAGCCGGTGCCGATCATGCCGCTCGCACCCGTGCGGTTTTCGATGACGACCTGCTGGCCGAGGATTTTCTGCAGCTGCTCGCCCAGCAGGCGCGAGGTGAGGTCGGTGCCGCCGCCGGCCGGGAATGCGCACACGATCTTGATCGGCTGCGTTGGATATTGCGCCTGTGCGTAGGCTGCGGGCGCGGCCAGCACGAACAACCCTGCGATCAGCCATGCGGCCGGATGCGATGCGTTCATAGCAATCTCTCCTCAAGGATTTTCAACGGCGACACGATCATTTGATTCGCAGGTATCCCGCGCGCGGCGCGGCGGGAGGCTGGCGTTTGCGCAAACTCTGCGCTTCGGGCGAGAAGGCGGTCAAGCCTTATTTGAAGGTCGAGTCTGTGTGGGACGGGACCGCACCGCCACACCCTCATTCGTCATTCCGGCGAAAGCCGGAATCCAGTGGTTCTAAGGCAGTTAGTTGCACCCATCCTACCTTCCCCCGCAAGCGGGGGAAGGGGATACCGGCTTTCGCCGGAATGACGGGATAGCGCGAAATTTATAAAAAATAAATAAAAACAATATGTTATTGGATACGCGCATTGGGAGTGCATTCGCGGTAATCCAGCCGGCCCGTGTACCGGGCTGATCTGGCATTAGCGCGCATCTCCCACGCGGCGTTATTTTTTTTCGCCGTCGATCACCCATTGCCGCGCCTTGTCGAAATCGTCATAGGAAAAGATCTTGATTTCGGCAGCGACAAAGTGGGTCGCGAACACTTCTGCGATATGCGCGGCGACGGATTCGGTGGCGAGCGCGACGCGGGACATCTTGGCGTGGAACTCATGCAGGAATTTCAGGTGTTCGACCAGTGCCGCGATGGAATCCCATCCCGGGAAGGACTTGGCGCGAATGACGATGCCCGTGATTTTTCCGAATTCCGCGATCATCTCGTCCACCTGCCTGGCGGCTTCCTTGAAATCCTTTTCGGTCAGCGGGCCGTCGGGTTCCAGCACGGCGATATGGTTGGTCTTGTCGATGGTGACTGCGAGCATGGTTTGTTCTCCTTGCCGGTTATGACGTCATGCCGGAGGGCATTCATTAGCCTCATTTAATAATGCCGCCATTATTTTGTGAGACCTCTGATTCAAATCAAGGTTTCGGCCGACAACTGCATGGCATGTGCGGCTCGTGAAAATCCGCTGCCCGCCGGGCTGATTGCTCCCGGCGCCGATGTAGCCCTCAGGCCGCTTTGGCCTGTTTGGTGGTGCTGAATGATGTGCGCGCCGCCAGCCGTTCGGCGAGGCGCGCCAGCGCCGGGTGTTTGCCGCGCCACTCGTACTTGGGCAGCGCGAAGTCGAGGTAACCGAGCGCGTAGCCTGCGGCGATGTCGGCCAGGCTGAAGCGCCCGCGAAAACAGTATTCTCCGGCGCCCAGATCCTGTTCCATCACCGCGAGGCCGCGATCGATCTTGCTTTGCTGCTTTGCGAACCAGGCAGGTGCGCGCTGCTTGTCGGCAGGCTCAAGGTATTCATGGTTGATGTTTACCGTGGCTTCGACGATGCCGTCGCCCAGAGCTTCCCAGCGTTTGACTTCAATGCGTGCGGCGAAATCTTCCGGGATCAGTGCGGGTTTGCCGCCCATCGCATCGAGGTATTCGACGATCACCGGCGAGTCGTAGAGCGCACGACCGTCGTCGCGCACCAGCGTCGGGTTCTTGCCGAGCGGATTGAACGCCGGCACCGGGGAATCCGGCGTTGATGCGCGTGTGATGACGTAATCACAGGGAATATTTTTTTCGGCGAGCACGATGCGCACTTTGCGCACGAACGGGCTGCCAGGCGTGCCGAACAGTTTCATGGGTTCTCCGGTGAGATGGCGGTTCTGGTGCTGCGTTGATGCCGGTCCTGGCGTCAGCGTTTCTGGACGGGTTCGTCGAGGCCCACGCCCTCGAGTGCGCCGAAGAGTTCGGCGAGTTTTTGCGTGTCGCCTACAGGCAGCGGCGGCTGCAGGATTGCGCGGATGTTGGATTCGACGTGGTCCGGGTTGCCGGTGCCGAAGAGCACGACGTTCGCTCCCGGCTCGTGGCGCGCAAAGCGGTACGCGGCTTCGATGATGTCCTGCGCACCGTGTTCATGCAGCAGGAAATCCAGCGGCTGTTTCTTGTCTGCGAGCCATTTCGGTACTTTGTGTTCCGCGGCGAGTTCGGCGATGTCCTGCTGCAATCGTCCGGGCACGCTGAAAATCGCGCGCACCGCAAACATCAGCAGTGTGCCGACGTTTTTCTGCTGCGTCGCCGGGAACACGGCGCGGCGCGCGTTCTGATTGAGCATGTGAAATGCCACCATCATCACGTCCCAGCAGTCGTCATTCAGCGCGCGGGCGAGCATGTCGTGCTTCGGGTCGCGGGCGGCAAATTCGGTGATGCCGAGATAGCGGAATTTCCCCAGCTCCTGCTGGCGCAGCAGCACCGGGACGATCTCGTTCATCACCCGGTCGTATTGGCCCGGTAGCACGGTGTGCAGGCTGAAGACGTCGACATGGTCGGTGCCCAGTGCCCGCAGCGAGCGGTCGAGCCCGGCGACGATTTCGCCGATGACGATGTTCGTGCCGTCGCGCAAGGTGGTCTTGTGTTTGGTGGCGATGACCACCGAGTCGCGGGCGCGGCCTTCGATAGCCTTGCCGACGATGGCCTCGGTTTCGTAATACTGCGCGGTGTCGATCAGGTTGACGCCGAGATCGAGCGCGCGACGCACGATGTTGACGGCGTGCGCAGCATCATGGCCTGCACCCAGCCCGAGCCTGCTGCTGCCGCCGCAGCCGAGGCCGGCGACGCTGACTTTGAGGCCGGTGCGACCGAGGGTGGTGTATTCCATGATGTCAGGGCGTTAAAAAATAATGTTTAAAATCAATAGGTTATAATTTTACCATAGTTGGTGGGTACTCACACCGCAGGCCACAGCCGCATGCCCACGGCGGGTGAGTAGGGCGCATGGGTGAGATGCGGCACGATGCGGCCCATCCACGTGTCGGGATCGTCGCGTTCGGCTTCGTGCGGCGAGAAATGCAGTTCGCGCAGTTCGATGGCGCTGAACTCATGCAGGATGGCGTGTTTGTAGACGCCGACGGTGGCGAGCATTTTGCGGGCGCCGATGCAGCCGGGCAGTTTGGCCAGCATCGGCAGGCGCTGTTGTGCGTACCAGGCGCCGAGGTCGTCTTCGACCGCCGGCGACGGCGCGTTGTAGTTGCCGATCTGCACCACGGGTGCGGTGGTCAGGCCGGGGCCGCGATTTGCCGCGTCGGGGCCGTCGACGCGCGCTTCCTCGGCGAGGATGCAGGCCATGGCTTTCTGCCGCATGCCGATGAATTTCCTGGATTCGGGGCTTTGTTTTTTGGCGAGCTGGCCGGGGCTGGGATTGAGGAAGGTGTGCGTATTCTCGCCGCCGAACAGCGCGAGATAGCCCTTGCCGCGGCCGCCGTGGCCCAGTTCGTAATGCGCAGCCCAGAGGTAACCGGGGCGCGACAGTTTTTCCGGGATGTGTACTTCGTGAAACCAGTGGATGTATTCGTTCCGGTGTTCGCCGGCGATGTCGTACCAGATCGCCCAGATGCCGTGATCCATGCTGCGGTGTCTCCTGTTAAGTCGGTAATTGTAATGCAGCGTCTGCTGATATTGCGTTGCACATTGGCACGGGTGCGGCCGCGCTGGTATTCTGCGCGTTCTGTTTCAATAACGAGGAGTACCCCATGGAAGTCCAAGCAGGTACTGCGGCGCCGGATTTTTCGCTCGGCGCGCACAATACAGACCAGAAAGTCACCTTATCCAGCTTCAAGGGCCGCCCGGTTGTGGTGGCGTTCATGCCCTTTGCCTTCACCGGCGGATGAACGAACCAGGTCAACGGGTTCCGTGCGAACTACGAAGAATTCAAGAAGCTGAATGCAGAAATCCTGCAACTGAGTGCCGATCCGGTGCCGAGCCTGAAAGGCTGGGCGGACCATCTGGGCGGTGTGCCGTTTCCGCTGTGCTCTGACTACTGGCCGCATGGCGCGGTAGGCAAGGCCTACGGCATCTTCAACGAGGAGCGCGGCATGGACAAGCGCGCGGCCTACGTGATCGATGCCAAGGGTGTAGTGCGATATGCGAAGGTGTATCCACAGGGTACGATTCCGACCAGTGAAGAGCTGCTCGCCGAGCTGAAGAAGCTGTAAATAGCGTGCAGTCGCCTGTGGGCCGACGGCCGGTTCCGCAAGGGATGGGCTGTCGGCCCTGTTTTTTGCTGCAGCAGATCAACCGGCGGGCCGTGACCCGCCACCAGTGAAGGGAATATCCATGAGCAATCGCATCATCACCGAACGCCGCACATCCGCTACGAGCGAAGACGGCATCATTTTTACCGGCTGCGGCGTGAGCAACGAAGCCCACGCGCATGCTGCAGGCGGTCGCCGCCGCCAGGTCCTGGTCGCAGGCAAACGTGTCAAGACCATCGATGTGCATGCGCATTGCGTGATCGGCGAGGCGCTCGCGCTGCTGGGCATGAAGGTCGAAGACCAGCGCGGCCCCGGCATCGGCGAGGTCGGCTCGCGCCGCATCGCCGAGATGGACGAGCAGGGCATCGACATGGAAGCACTGAGCATCAACCCGACCTGGTACAAGGCGGAGCGCGATGTCGCCGCCGAAGTCATCCGCATCCAGAATGACAAGCTCGCTGAATATTGTGCTACCTATCCCGACCGCTTTGTCGCGTTTGCATCGGTGGCGCTGCAGTTTCCGGATCTTGCTGTCGAGCAGCTGGTGCATGGCGTAAAAAAACTCGGCCTGCGCGGCGCCGCCGTCGGCGCCAGTGTTGCGGGATCGGAGTTTTCCGACCCGAAGTTCCATCCGTTCTGGGCCAAGGCCGAGGAACTGGGTGTGCTGATTTTCATCCACCCGCAAAGCACGCCGCAGCTCGAGCCGCGGTTCAAGGGCAACGGCTGGCTGTCAAACACCATCGGCAATCCGCTGGACACGACGATCGCGCTGTCGCACCTGATCTTCGAGGGCACGCTGGACCGGTTTCCCGGGTTGAAGGTGTGTTCGGCGCACGGCGGCGGTTACCTGCCCTCGTATGCGCCGCGCTCCGACCAGAGCCTGCGCGTGGCGCCGGAAATGGACACCGGAGTGAAACTGAAGAAAAAGCCCACCGAGTACCTGCGCGACATGTATTTCGACACGCTGGTGTTCACCGACGAAGCGCTGCGCCACCTCGCGGCGGAAGTCGGTTCGGACCGTCTGGTGATCGGCACCGATCATCCGATTCCGTGGCAGAGTCATTCGGTGGACCACATCCTGAATGCGCCGGGGTTTTCGGATGATGAGCGCCGGGCGATGCTGGGTGAGACCGCGGCGAAGTTGCTGGGAATCAAGTTGTGAGGCGTGGCTGTTGCGGCGTGGCGTAAACAGCGTGGCTGGTGGCTGACTGAAGTTCAACTGACTGGGGGCTTGCGATGGAACGCAAAAAAGCGAGTGATTACCCGCCGGAAGTCATGAAGCTGTTCGACGGCTATGTGCATGGCGCCATGACCCGGCGCGATTTCCTGGAGCGTGCCGGCAAATTTGCGGTCGGCGCATTCACGGCAACCGCGATGCTGGAGAGCCTGCAGCCGAATTTCGCGTGGGCGCAGCAGGTCCCGAAGGACGATCCGCGCATCCGCACCCAGTACCTGGATTACGATTCGCCGCAGGGCCACGGGCGCATGCGCGGCTATTACGCGGCGCCGGCGAATGCGAAGGGCAAGTTGCCCGCGGTGCTGGTGATTCACGAAAACCGCGGCCTCAATCCCTACATTGAAGATGTCGCACGGCGGTTTGCCACCGCGAACTTCGTCGCGTTCGCGCCCGATGCGCTGACGCCGCTGGGCGGATATCCCGGCAACGAGGACGAGGCGCGCAAGCTGTTCGCGTCGCAGGATGCGAAGAAGCGCGAGGAGGATCTGTATCAGGCGGCGCAGTTTCTCAAGCAGCGCCCGGAAGCCGGAAAGATCGGTGTGGTGGGCTTCTGCTTCGGCGGCTACATCTCGAACTACCTCGCGACGCGCATGCCGGACCTCGCCGCGGCGGTGCCTTACTACGGCCGGCAGGTGCCGGCCGCCGAGGTGCCGAAGATCAAGGCGCCGCTGATGCTGCAGTTTGCGAGCGACGACGAGAACGTGAACAAGACCTGGCCGGCGTACGAGGCGGCGTTGAAGGAGCACGGCATCCGTTACACCGCGCATGTGTATCCGAACACGCTGCACGGTTTTCACAACGACACCACGCCGCGTTACGACGAGGCGGCGGCGAAACTGTCGTGGCAGCGCACGCTGAACTTCTTCAACCAGCACCTGCGGAGCTGATGCGATGACGCAGCGTGCACGCCATTTCGTCATGGTGTGCGCGTGTGCGCTGTCGGTGGCCGCGGGCACGGGCCGCGCGCAGCAGGCGTTTAATGACGCCGAATATCCGCTGCGGCCGATCCGCATCATCGTCGCCGCGTCAGTGGGATCGGCTGATGAATTTTTTGCGCGCTCTCTGGGCGCGGACCTGGAATCGTTCTACAAGCAGCGCGTGATCATCGACAGCCGGCCCGGTGCGGGCGGACTGATCGGCAACGCACGGGTGTCGCGGGCCAATGCCGATGGTTACACGCTCGGCATGGTGAGTGTTACGCGCCTGATCAATGCCCTGCTGCGCGAGGACCCGCCGTATAGCGCGCTCGGCGACATCACCGGTGTGGCCCATGTCGCCTCGATCACCAATGTGCTGGTGATGACGCCCGCGCTGGGCTCACGAACGGCGCAGCAATTCGTGGGTTACGCGCGTGTGCGCCCCGGCGAGCTGAATTTCGCCTCACTCGGCATCGGTTCGGCATCGCACGTTGCCGGCGAAGTGTTTTCGCGGGCGTTGGGCATCGACGCCGTGCATGTGCCGTTCCGGACGGTGACCAGCGCTTATGTCGAAATGGGTCTCGGCCGCGTGCATTACGCGGTTCTGACGCTGCCGGCGGTGCTGGGTCTGGTGCGTGAAGAGCGACTGCGTGCCCTTGCGGTGATGACGCCGAAGCGCAGCGTGACATTGCCGGAGGTGCCGGCAATTGCCGAACTCGGTCTGCCCGATGCGCAATTCGACAGCTGGTCGGGCATTGTCGCGCCCGCCGGCACGCCGCGGCGCATCGTCGAACAGTTGCATGGCGACATTGTGCGTGCGCTGCGCACGTCCGCGCTGCGCAAGCGATTCATGTACCAGGGTGCGGAGTCGACGCCGGAGAGTACACCGGACGGCTTCATGCGCCACATGCGCAAGGAATACATGCGCTTCGAATCGCTGATCCGCCGCAGCGATATCAGGCCGGAGTGAGAAGCGGACTGGAAATAAAAACCCCGCTGGCGCGGGGTTTTTGTTGAAGTGCGTGGCAGATCAGGTGCCGCGTCCCCACAGGCCGCAATAGCGGCGCAGCAGCCTGCTTTCAGTTCGGCCGGAAAGCCGCGGTCTTGTGTGCCCCGGTGCGGGCCATGATCCACGCCGGGATCATCGCCAGCACATAGACCACTCCGACCAGAAGAAAGGCGTCGCGGAAACCCATGGTATAGGCCTGCGCGTGGATCACGTCACCGAGGAAATGCAGCGCGCCGGGACCCTGCAGGTTTTCCGGCACGCCGGCACGGGCAAGCAGGTTTTCCATCTGGCGCAGCAGTTCCATGGTCGCGGAGTTGGCGGATGTCTGCAGTGCGGTGATCGTATCGCTGTGGAAGAACGTGCGCCGGTCGAGTATCACCGACAGCAGGTTGACGCCGAAGGCGCCGCCGATCTGGCGGGCGAAATTGATCATGCCCGAGCCCTGGCTCAACTGCTCCGGGGTCAGCGCGCGCAGTGCGGTTACGTTGAGTGCAGGCTTGATCAGCGCCATGCCGATGCGTGAAATAACGACGCACCAGGCGATGGTCCAGAAGGGCATGTTGGCATCCACGGCTGCCAGCCAGAATGCGGATATGGCGAAGAACAGCAGGCCGGCCATGATCAGTATCGTCGGCGACATGCGGTCGCTCATGTAGCCGCCGAACGGCATCAGCACGCCCATGACCAGCCCGGCGGGCATCAGCAGCAGTCCCGCTGCGAGCGGTGTTGCGTGCTGTATCGTCTGTACGAACAGCGGCACCAGGTAGGTTGAGCCGAAGATGCCTGCGCCGTAGATCACGGCAACAGCTGCAGCGGCGGCGAAGCGCGCATTGGCGAATACCCGGAGGTCCACCAGCGGCTCGGTCACATGCAGCGACCACGCGATAAAAGCCACGCCGCTGGTGGCAGTCGCTGCAAACAGGGTCAGCACGTAATCCGAACTCCAGCCTTCGCGCTGGCCGCTGGACAGTGCCGTCAATGCGGTGGCGATCGCCACTGACAGCAGCACGAAACCGACTCCGTCAAAGCGCACGCGTTCGCCGTCGTCCTCGCGCCCCGGCAGGAACGCGCTGCCCATCAGGATGGCGAGTGCGCTGACCCCGATCGGCGCGAAGAAAATGAAGCGCCAGTTGAAGAGATCGATCAGCACGCCGCCCAGCGTGGGGCCGATTGCAGGTCCCAATATGACGCTCATGCCGAAGAAACCCATCGCCGCACCGCGCTGGTTGGGCGGGAATACGCGGAACAGCGTGTACATTGCCAGCGGCTGCAGCAGGCCCGCGACCGCACCCTGCAGGATGCGGGCAAAAATCAGCACTTCGATATTGGGTGCTGCACCGGCGAGCAGCAGCGCGCCTATGAACAGCACCAGCGCGCCGTTGAAGGTGTTGCGCTGGCCGAAGTTCTGCATCAGCCACGAGTTGAGCAGCATCCCGACCGTCATCGCGGCGAGCGTGCTGGTGGACAGCCATTGCGCGCGATCCTGGCCGATGCCGAACGCGCCCATGATGTCGGGGATGGCGACATTGACGCTGGTGGTGGTGAGCACGGCTGAAATCGTGCCGAGCATCACCGTCAGCGTCGAGAACCAGCGGTACGCCGGTCCGTAACGCTCAAACAGTTCGTCAGTCGTCGCGGCGCGTGGCAATGTGCACCTCGACCATCATGCCGGGTCGCAGTACGGGGTCTTTCTGCGTGAGGTGGATGCGCAGCGGCAGGCGCTGCGTGATCTTGGTGAAGTTGCCGCTGGGATTGGGATCGGGCAGCAATGCAAATTTGCTGGTCGCCGCGCGCCCGATGCGGAAAATTTCGCCCTCGAACACGCGGTCGGGATAGGCATCGACCTTGATCTCGGCTTTCATGCCGGGTTTGAGCCGGGCGACGTCGGTTTCCTTGACGTTCGCCTGCACCCAGATCTTGTCCGGGTTGTGAAACATCAGGATGCGCTGGCCTTCGGCGACATGCTCGCCCTTGTTGACGAAGGTCATGACGACGCGGCCATCGTCTGGGCTGACGACGGTACGGTCATTGATGTCGACTTCCTGCCGGCGGATTTCGGCGCGGATCTCGTCGGCCTGGCGCGCGAGGACCTCGCGCTGGCTCGCCATGACCTGCAATTCGCGCCGGCTGCCGCCGGCAGCGGCGAGCGTGCCGCGCACTGCCGCAACCTCCGCGACCGCCTTGCGGTGATTTTCCTCGGCCTGATGCCAGGTTGTGCGTGCACGCTCCATCGCCTGCGGCGACAGCCATTTCGCCTCGGCGAGATCACGTGCACGCTCGTAATCCTCGCGCGCCTGCTTCAATTGCAGTTCGAGTGCCGCGGCTTCGGCCTCCGCCGCCTTCAACCGGTGGGTTTCGCTCTGGAATTTGCCCCGCGTTTCCTGGTCGACCTGGCCGGTGCGCACGCCGACCACGGCCATTTGATCCTCGATGGCATTCAGGCGCGCGACCAGCACTTCGCGCTGCAGCCGGGAATCGCGGTCATCCACCTTGAACAGCAGGTCGCCCTGCTTGACCACGTCGCCCTGGATGATCGGCAATTCGGTGATCCAGCCCGATACCCGGCTGGAGAGCGTGATCACTTCGCCGTCGATGCGCGCGTCGTCGATGTAGACATGCGTCCAGCGAAACCACGCCCAGTGCGCCATCCACGCGACCAGCAACAGTCCCATCAGAAGCAGCAGCCACGACTTGCGTTGCACGCGCGCGCTGACGCGGGGCCGGTGGCCTGCGCCGCCGTCCGGGCGTTCTGTCGCGCTGTCGGGTTTCTCTTTCGCCATGGAATCCTGTGCGTTCGGTTGCTCTTTTTGCTGCAGTCCGCAGTGCGGATGCAGGCCTGGATGCCGGCAAACCTGTTTTGTGATTTAACTATTACGCGCTTGTTTTTACTAGCGCAAGCAGGATGCCACAGGAAGTCCGCTATATGGTAAGCCAGTGGGGCGCGGGATCCGCGCGCACTGCGGTACAGCGACTGTGGCGCGGGTCAGGCCCGGTGAACCACGGGTGCGAGCATGTTCTGGTCGATCATCACATCGACGATCGCCGGCTTGCCGCTGGCAAAAGCGCGCTGGATCGCGCCTTCAAGGTCTCCGGGGCGGGTGACGTGTTCACCGTGCGCGCCGAACACTTTGGCGAGCGCGCCGAAATCCGGATTTTTGTAATCGACGGCAAAGTAACGACCGCCGAAATGCTCGTTCTGGAACGCGCGTTCGTTGCCCAGGCCCTGGTCGTTGAAGATCACGTAGACCACAGCGATGTTCTCGCGCACCGCGGTTTCGAGTTCGCCGATGTTGCACATCGCACCCATGTCGCCCGAGGCGCACAGCACCGGCCGGTCGGGCCGCGCGAGTTTGGCACCCAGCGCGATCGGAAACGAGCCGCCGACCGACGCCCAGTCGTCCATGCACATGAAGGTGTCGGGTTCGTAACTCTTGAAATAGCTGCGCACGTGTTTGCCGCCGTTGCCGGCATCGACGACGAGAATGCCGTTCTCGGGCAGCACCTTGCGGATCATGTGCGCGACGAACTGCGGCTGGATCGGCTGCGCCTCTGGTTTGAGTATGGCCTTGAGTTCGGCATCAAAATCCGCGCGTGCCCTGGCGACATCGACCCAGGGTTTGCGCGCCGCGGTTTTCGCAGCGCGCGCGGCCAGGCCGTCGATGAAACTGGCAGCGGAGCCGGCCACGCCCAGTTCGACCGGGAACACGATGCCGATCTGGCCAGGGGCTGCAGTCTGGTGAATGATCTTCGCGCTCTCGCTGAAGATGCCGTACTTGTACATCGTCGAGAACACGTCGAAATGCGCGCCGATGGCGATGATCACGTCGGCCCGGGGTGCGGCGCGGTTGGCGCTGGTGAAGGCGTTGCGGCCCAGCGGGCCCAGTGCCAGCGCGTGTGTTGACGGGAAGGCGTCGGGTGAATACTGCAGTGCGGCGACCGGGATGCCGGTCTGCGTTGCGAGTTTTTCCATGGCGGCGACGGCTTTTTCCTTCATCACGCCGCGGCCGATCACGAACAGCGGCCGTTCGGCCTTGGCAATCAGCCCCCATGCGGCGTCGATTTGCGAAGGGTCGCATACCGCCGGCACGGTGTTGCGGTATGCGGCCGGGGCAACGGGTTCCGGCGCAACCTGCTGCGTCAGTACTTCAGTCGCGGCTTCAATGTGCGTTGGCCCCTGCGGTTCGGTCAGTGCGACGCGGAAGGCCTTGCGCACGGCCTCCTGGATTTTTTCAGGATAGGGGATGCTGAATGCCCACTTGGTGATCGGGCGCATGAACGGTACCTGGTCCATGTCCTGGGTGGCGTCGCGTTCGCGCATCGAACTCTCCTGTACGCCGCAGATGCTGATGACCGGCACATTGCCCTTGTGCGCGGCGCCGATGCCGGTGGCGATGTTGGTGACGCCCGGCGCTTCGGTGGCGGTGACCACCGAGGGTTTGCCGGACGCGCGCGCATGGCCATACGCCATGAATGCCGCGCCCTGCTCATGCCGCGTCAGGATGAAGCGGATCTGCGGTGTTTCGCGCAGCACGTCGAGAAAGGCCAGGTTCTGCGTGCCGGGTATGCCGAAGACGTGATCCACACCTTCACGCAGCAGGCCGTCGACGAGCGCCTGTGCGCCGGTGATGGTTTTGGTGGCCTTGGTTGCTGGTGTCTTCATGGATGTCTCCTGTCTGCGGCAATATTCAACGGAAGGTGCGTATGCTAAACGCTATCGCATGGTGTCGGCCAGTTCGCGTCCACACCCTGTCAGCATCGTGATTGCTACATCGGCGGCTTTTGCCCCGGTTCCGGTGGTATCTTCGGGCAGGGCAGAAAAGAATAATCAGATTCCGGTCGTGGCGTCGCGTGCATCGGGCGGCCATGATCCGCCAACGGGGAGAGACCATGCCGGATCCGGACAGCCAGACGCCTGCGATCATCGGTTCGCCGCAGCGCAGGAGAACATCGATCATTCTGCTGTTGCTGCTGCTGGGCGGACTGCCGCTGGCGGTGTGGCACGACATGCAGAACATGACTGCCAGCATCCTGCAGAACCAGGCCAACAACCTGGATTCGATGCTCACCAGCATCCGCGGGTTCTACAGCAGCAATATCGTCAACCGTGTGCTGACGAAGCATGATCCGAAGAATCCGGCGGTTGCGCACAATTACGAAGAGATACCCGGCGCGATCCCGATACCCGCAACCCTGTCGCTGGAACTGGGGCAGATCATCAGCGAGAAGCAGTCGAATCTGCGCTACCGGTTCGTCTCCGATTACCCGTTTACCAGCCGTTCGACCCATAAACTTGATGCGCTGGAGCATAAGGCGCTCGCAACGTTTCGTGCGAACCCGAAGCAGGAGTCTGTCATTGAAACCTACTCCAAGGGGCTGTTGAGTCAGGTCAGATACATTTCCCCGGTGGTCATGGGTGCTTCCTGCGTCGGCTGCCACAACAATCATCCGAGCAGCGTCAAGACCGACTGGAAGGTGGGTGACATTCGCGGCATTCAGGAAGTCACGGTTATCCGGCCGGTGGAGCTGAATGTATTGCGGTCGTTCAAGTACAGTCTTGCCTATTTTTTGCGGTGGCCGG
>JAOUIN010000246.1 GCA_029883965.1 Betaproteobacteria bacterium | reverse complement strand
AGAATCCGACGGGCATGGCAGGGAATGGTGCTGTGCATACAAGCTCGCCTTTTTCGCCGTGCACCGGCTGCCCGTCATCGTTCCAGACTTCGACTTTCATGCCCAGGCCGCGGCACTGCAGTTCACCGCGCCACACCGGCAGGATCGGGCAACCCAGCGCGAAGCACGAAATAATGTCGGTGCCGCCCGAGATCGAGGCCAGTTGCAGGTCGGTCTTGATGTGGTGATAGACATACTCGAAGGATTCGGGTGACAGCGGTGACCCGGTGGACAGCAGCGTGCGCAACGCTGACAGGTCATGGGTGTCGTGCGGTGCGAGGCCCAGTTTGGCCAGCGCGTCGATATATTTCGCTGACGTGCCGAAAACCGTCATTTTTTCCTGCTCGGCCATATCCCACAGCACCGCGCCCCTGCCGATGAAGGGCGAGCCGTCGTAGAGCAGCAGCGTGGCGCCGGCAGCGAGTCCGGACACCAGCCAGTTCCACATCATCCAGCCGCAGGTCGTGAAATAGAACAGGCGGTCGCCGGGCTTGATGTCGGTGTGCAGCACATGTTCCTTCAGGTGCTGCAGCAGGGTTCCGCCGGCGCCGTGGACGATGCATTTGGGCACTCCGGTGGTGCCCGATGAAAACATGATGTACAGCGGGTGATCGAAGGGCAGCTGCTCAAACCGGATTGGCTGCGGTTCGAACGGTGCCATGAACTCATGAATGCTGATTGCGCGCGGCAGGTCCGCAATGTCCGGCGTGCCGCAGGTGTAGGGAACGACCACCAGTTTTGCGACGCCCGGCAGTCGCGCCATGATCTCGCGCAGGCGGGGCAGGTTGTCGATGCGCTTGCCGTTGTAGAAGTAACCGTCGGCGGCGAACAGGATCCGCGGTTCGATCTGGCCGAAGCGGTCGACGACACCCTGCACACCGAAATCGGGCGAACACGAGGACCACACGGCGCCGATGCTGGTTGTCGCCAGCATCGCAATGACGGTGCCGGGCAGGTTAGGCATATAGCCGGCAACACGATCACCGCGCTGGACGCCGGCCTCGCGCAGCGCCCGGGCGAGGCGGGAGACTTCGTCGCGCAGTTCGCGCCGGCTGATCTGGCTCCTGATCTGATTCTCGCCGCGGAAAATGATGGCCGGGTCGCTGACATTCCCGTGTTCGTGGTGCAGCAGATTCTCGGCGTAATTGAGGCGCGCGTCCGGAAACCAGCACGCACCGGGCATGCGCTGCGGATGTTCCAGTACCCGGCTGCCGCGGGTTTTGGATTTGACTCCGCAGAAATTCCACACGGCCAGCCAGAACTCGGCAGGCTGTTCGATGGACCAGCGATACAGTGCGTCGTAACTGCCGGTCCGCGGTCCGCCGGCGTCCTCGACGCTGCGCATGAATGCGGTGAGGTTGGCGTTCCTGATCTGCTGCGGGCCGGGTTGCCAGAGCGGATGTTCCACGGCAACTCCTCTGCGTGTTGCGGCGGTTGCTATTCCGGCCGCATGTGGGGAAACAGGATCACGTCGCGGATCGAAGGACTGTCGGTCAGCAGCATGACCAGCCGGTCGATGCCGATGCCGGCGCCGCCGCACGGCGGCAGGCCGTACTCCAGCGCGCGGATGTAGTCGGCATCATAATGCATGGCCTCATGGTCGCCGGCGTCCTTCTGTCGTACCTGTTCGCGAAAGCGCTCCGCCTGGTCTTCCGGATCGTTGAGCTCCGAAAAGCCATTGGCGATTTCGCGGCCGGCGATATAAAGCTCGAAGCGTTCGGTTACATCCGGATTGGTGTCGCTGCGCCGGGCCAGAGGAGAGACTTCCGCCGGATAATCGACAATGTAGGTCGGATCGAAGAGTTCGGATTCGACGGTGTTCTCGAACAGGGTCAGTTGCAGGCCGCCCAGGCCGTCGTGTTCCCGGAACGGAATCTTCAGATCGTTGAGTTTGGCGATGATGTTCGCGCGGTCATTGAGCACGTCGTCGGTGATGTCCGGCCGGTATTTTTTTATCGCGCCGGCGATGGTCAGGCGGTCGAAGGGTTGTGACAGGTCTATGGCGCGGCCCTGATAGGTGATCTGTTCGGTGCCGGTCGCGGCTTGCGCGGCGGCGCGCAGTATCTGCTCGACAAAGCCCATCAGGTATTCGTGGTTCGTATAGGCAACGTAGAACTCGAGCATCGTGAACTCGGGGTTATGGCGCGTCGACATGCCTTCGTTGCGGAAATTGCGGTTGATCTCGAATACTTTCTCGAATCCGCCGACGACCAGACGCTTCAGATAGAGCTCAGGTGCGATGCGCAAAAAAAGCTGCATGTCGAGCGCATTGTGGTGCGTGGCGAAAGGCCGGGCCGACGCGCCGCCGGGGATGGGTTGCATCATCGGTGTTTCGGCTTCGTAGTAGCGCCGGCTCAACAGCAGGTCGCGGATGCCCTGGATGATGCGCCCGCGCTGCACGAACGTACGCTTGGTATCCTCGTTCATGATCAGGTCGACATAGCGCTGGCGGTACTTGATTTCCTGGTCCGTCAGTCCGTGGAATTTCTCCGGCAGCGGACGCAGCGATTTGGTCAGCAGGCGCAGCTTGTTCACGCGTACCGTCAGTTCGCCTTTCTGGGTCTTGAACAGCGTGCCCTCAACGCCGACGATGTCGCCGATGTCGTAGTGCTTGAAGGCCTCGAGCGCGTCGGCGCCGGTGTCATCCACGGAGACGTAAATCTGGATGCGGCCGCTCATATCCTGGATTGAGGCGAAGCTGGCCTTGCCCATGACGCGCTTCAACATGATGCGTCCGGCGAGACAGACCGGGATTGCGGCCTCGGCCAGTTTCCCGGCATCGGCATCCTCGTAGTCCGCCGCGAGCAGTTCGGCAAGGTGGGCGCGCACGAAATCGTTGGGAAAGGCGTTGCCTTTCTGCCGCAGTGCCGCCAGCTTGGCGCGGCGCTCCTCGATGATCTTGTTGGTATCGACGGGCGGGGTGGTGTTGGGATTTTCCATGATAGTGGTCCGTAGCTGGTGCCTGCTTAAAGGCCGGATTTGAGGCTGGCCGTGATGAAATCGTCGAGATCGCCGTCGAGCACGGCCTGGGTATTGCCGGTCTCGACGTTGGTGCGCAGATCCTTGATCCGTGACTGGTCGAGCACATAGGAGCGGATCTGGTGCCCCCAGCCGATGTCGGTCTTGGAATCCTCCATGGCTTGTTTCTGTTCGTTCCTCTTGCGCAGTTCGAGCTCGTAGAGCTTGGACTTCAGCATCGCATTGGCTTCCGCGCGGTTGCGGTGCTGCGAGCGGTCGCTCTGGCACTGCACGACGATGCCAGTGGGGATGTGGGTGATGCGTACCGCAGAGTCGGTCTTGTTGATGTGCTGGCCGCCGGCGCCGGAGGCGCGGTAGGTATCGACGCGCAGGTCCGCCGGGTTGATTTCGATTTCGATTGAGTCATCCACTTCCGGGTAGACGAACACACTGGCAAACGACGTATGGCGGCGGTTGTTGGAATCGAACGGCGACTTGCGCACCAGGCGATGCACGCCGGATTCGGTGCGCAGGTGGCCGAAAGCGTAATCGCCGGTGATCTTGAGTGACGCGCTCTTGATGCCGGCGACGTCGCCTTCGGATTCCTCGAGGACTTCGACCTTGAATTTCTTGTACTCGCAATAGCGCAGGTACATGCGCTCCAGGATCGACGCCCAGTCCTGCGCCTCGGTGCCGCCCGATCCGGCCTGGATATCGAGAAAGCAGTTGTTCGCATCCATCGGATTGGCGAACATCCTGCGGAATTCCATGGCTTCCACGACGCCGCCCAACTTGGCCGCATCCTGCTCGACAGCGATCAGCGTGTTGTC
>JAOUIN010000245.1 GCA_029883965.1 Betaproteobacteria bacterium | reverse complement strand
GTGCTTGCCGCGCTCTATAAGGCATCGGCGGACGTGCTGACCCAGCCAGACGTGAAAAAGCGCTACGGCCAGGTCGGAGGCGCGGAAACCACGACCATGGGCAGCGCGGAATTCACCAAACGCGTGCGTGCCGACCTCGAGCGTTACCGCAAGGTCGCGGCACAGGTGGGCATACAGCAACAGTGATGGCTGCAGGGGAATTTACCCCAAAAAAGGCCGGCTTTTGCCGGCCTTTTTTTGCGTGTGGGCGCCGCCGTTATTTACCGGCCTGTTGCAACTGCTGCCGGTACACGCCTACGTCCGGAAACTCCGTGCCGGGACAGGTGCCGGCGTAGCGATCCGCGCGCCGGCTCGCCAGGTAATTCCAGCGATAGGCCATTTCGGTGCCGTCCCTGCAATCCACCCCCTGATAGAGCCTGCCGTAATACGCGCGCGCCGTCGTCATCGAGCGGATTTCATTGCGGCTGCGTTTCTTCCACTGACCTGCGGATCTGGTGAAACGCATCTCGCCGGTGCGGTCACTGGCGGGAATTTCATATTTCATCACGGCGTGGTCGCCGTCGATTTCCAGCCCGGACAGATTGGCGAAGGATGCGAGCTGTGCGGCAACCACGTCGGCCTGCGGCATCAAGGTGATCGCGGGATCATTCAGTTGCAGTGATCTCAGGAAAGCGGACTCATCGGTGACGATCAGCACCACGGGGTGTTCAGCGGTGGAGGCGCTGTTGCCGTCAAAGCGCTTTTTCAGGAACGGCACTTCCGCGGCAAATCCCCTGACGATCTGGACGCGATCTGCGGGACTTCCAGTCTGAGCCGCGGCGTCCGGGTGCGTGGGGAGAAATGCCGACAGCGCGATTAGCAGGGACTTCAGGTTCATTTGGGAGTGCTCCGGAAGCGGATTATTCTAACCGGAGATGCGGTGGGCTTTTTCCGGAATCAAGGCCGGAAAAACAATGCTTGCTGCCCGAGGCGACCGTGGCCGGCGCACGACTTCACCCGTCATGGTGACACGGTTCTATGGCCGTGCTCACGGTTTCTTCACAGTCCACCTTGTATCTTGTGCGGCAGAATTCCCCGGCGGACATGCCATTTCCATGCAGAACAGTTCATCAATGATCAGGCGCAGTTGGTCGGCCAACTCGCTGATTGTCATCGTCACGATGTTTTTGATGGCATCCGGCAACAGCACCTTTATTGCCAACGTCACAAAAGCATACCGGCCTGCCGGTGACCATGTATGGGCCCTGCTGTCGCTGATCGTGCTGTTCGGTGGTGCGACGGTACTGGTGTTTGCCGCATTGTGTTTCAGACGCACAACCAAACCGGCCCTGATCCTCATCCTGCTGCTGTCCTCGCTCGCCGCTTACTTCATGGACAGCTATGGCGTGATCATCAGTGATGACATGTTGCGGAATGTTGTGCACACCAACACCGCCGAGGCGCAGGAATTGTTCAGCGTAAAGCTGCTGGTTTATCTGGCCGTGCTGGGCGTGCTCCCGGCACTCGTGGTCAGCAGGGTGCCGCTAGCTTGGCGCGGCTGGCGCAGCGAAGGGATAGCCCGCCTGAAACTGTTTGTTTTCACGCTGGCGCTGATGACCGCGACCGTGTTGATGTTCGGCAGCTTCTACGCCTCATTTTTCCGGGAACACAAGGAATTGCGCCAGCACGCGAATCCGGTTTATTACATTTACTCCGTGGGCAAATATGCCGCCGAAACGGTGAAATCCAGTGGGGACGGCCCCATGGTAATAGTCGGTGCTGACGCGAAAATTCCTGCCTCGGACGTGCACCGGGAACTGGTCATCATGGTGGTGGGTGAAACCGCCAGGGCCGACCGGTTTTCCCTCAACGGTTATGCGCGCGAGACCAATCCGCAGCTAAGTAAAAAGAACGTCGTCAGCTTCAGTGACTTCCGGGCCTGTGGCACCTCCACGGCCGTATCCGTGCCCTGCATGTTTCTGCTGGACGGCGAGTCCAAGGGTAAATCAGCGATAACATCGCAGGAAAATCTGCTCGACGTTCTGCAGCGCAGCGGTGTCCAGGTGCTGTGGCTGGACAACAATTCGGATTCCAAGGGCGTGGCTAGCCGCGCCGCTTACCAGGATTTCAAATCTCCCAAGGTCAACCCGGTGTGCGACATCGAATGCCGTGATGTGGGCATGCTCGCCGGATTACAGGCTTATATCGACTCACATCCGAAGGGCGATATCTTTATCGTGCTGCATCAGATGGGAAACCACGGCCCCGCCTACTACAAACGGTACCCCGCCGAGTTTGAGAAATTCAAGCCGGTGTGCAAAAACAGCGACCTCAGCCAGTGCAGCCGGGAGGAGATCGGCAATGCCTACGACAACGCCATTCTGTACACTGACCATTTTCTGGCTAAAGCGATCGAGTTGCTGGAAGGAAACGACAGCAAGTTTGAGACGGCGTTGTTCTATGTCAGCGATCACGGAGAGTCTCTGGGTGAAAACGGGCTATATCTGCACGGATTGCCCAAGGCCATTGCACCGGATACCCAGCTCAAAGTGCCTGCGGTGATGTGGTTTGGTGCGAACTTTGAGGTAGCGGTCTCGCCGGCCCTGAGGGCGAGAAGCCAAAAGCGCTTTACGCACAACAACGTCTTCCACACGATCCTCGGTTTCTTTGAAATCGACACTGCGGTACACCGCGCCGATCTGGACATCCTGCACGATACGCGGCTGGAGCAAAATCGAGTGTCGGTAGCCTCCCGCCGCACGGTCCTGCCGGGCATGACTACTTCAGCCGTGGATTGAGCACATCCCTGGACTGGTCGCCGACCAGGTTGATCGCAACGATGATCAGCAGCAGCGCGATGCCGGGGAAGAAACTGATCCAGTACTTTCCCGACAGCAGGTGTACATAACCGTTGGCAATCAGCAGGCCCAGCGACGGTGAAGTGATGGGCATGCCCAGGCCGAGAAAGGACAGCGTGGCTTCCAGCGCGATCGCGTGGGCGACCTGCACGGTGGCGACCACGATCAGCGGCGGCATCACGTTGGGCAGCACGTGGCGGAGCAGGATGCGCGCGCTGCCGTAGCCGGCACATACGGCGGCATCGACATATTCCTTGCGCAGTTCCACCAGTGCCGTGCCGCGCACGGTGCGCGCGTAGTAGGCCCATTGCACCACAATCAGCGCAATGATGATCTTGTCCACGCCCTGACCGGCCAGCGCTAGCA
The DNA here is from genome assembly GCA_029883965.1 of Betaproteobacteria bacterium. GTDB lineage: Bacteria > Pseudomonadota > Gammaproteobacteria > Burkholderiales > SG8-41. The sequence continues at coordinate 640 of JAOUIN010000245.1, read as the reverse complement.
GGATCAGCGCGACCAGGATCGACGGGAACGACAGCTGCAGGTCGACGATGCGCATGATCAGCGCATCCAGCCAGCCGCCGGCGCGGGCGGCGATGAGTCCGATGACCAGTCCGATGCCCAGTGCTGCGAGTGTGGATGCGACGCCGACGCTCAGGCTGATGCGCAGGCCGTAGAGTATCGCCGAGACCATGTCGCGGCCCTGGTCGTCGCTGCCCAGCCAGTAGGTGTAACCTGCCGCGCTCTTCGCGCCCGGCGCGAGCTTGCTGTCGAGGATGTCGAGCTGGGCGAGGTCATACGGGTTCTGCGGCGTGATCAGCGGTGCGGCAATCGCGGCAAGCAGCAGCAGGCATAACACCCAGAACGCGGCGAGCGCGATACGGTCACGCGCAAAGCCGCGGGTGAATTCCTGGCGTGGGGAGAGCGCCATGCTCATCGCGCGCCTTTCAGCCGCACCCGCGGATCGAGTGCGGTGTAGAGCACATCGACCAGCAGGTTGATGGTGATGAACATGAAAACGATGACCAGCAGGTAGGCGACGATGACCGGGCGGTCGAGCACGTTGATGGAGTCGATCAGCAGCTTGCCCATGCCGGGCCACGCGAATATGGTTTCGGTGACGATGGCGAACGCGATCACCGAT
>JAOUIN010000029.1 GCA_029883965.1 Betaproteobacteria bacterium | reverse complement strand
CGACGCGGGTTGCCGATCCGGCGCGGTTTACCCTGCATTTCGAAGCTGAAGGCAGAGTGACGCTGCGGCTGGACTGCAACCGCGGCAGCGGTACCTGGCAGGCCACCCCAACCGCGGATAGCAGCGGATCGCTGGTGTTCGGTCCGATCGCCGCCACCCGTGCGCTGTGTGCGGCGCCGCATCTGGATGAGCGCCTCATTCGCGATCTTGCCTACGTGCGCGGTTACCTTATCCGTGACGGAAAACTGTTCCTGACTTTGATGGCTGATGGCGGTATCTACGAATGGCATCCGCAGCGTCAGTAAGCGCCAGACCGCGCAGCCTCCAGGCCATGCCGGGTATCAGGCTTGCCGTGATTCTGACACTGGGATTCGGCATCACGCTGCATACCTATACTGCAACCATGCTCGCATCTGACTTCCATGCGGGTTTTTGGGTATGGTCAATTTCGCCCTATCTCGTTGTTGCCTTGATGTTCCTAACAGGGCGATTGCGCTTGGCCGTTCTCGGCGCCGGTATCCTGCCGGCAATCGTCGATTTGCTGGTTCACTTTGCCGTATTCCATGCGCCGCAGGGCTCGACGGCGGCGCTCGGACTCGTCGCAGCGCCCTTGTGGAATCTCGTGTTGTTCATGCCGCTGGGCGGTGTGCTGGGCTGGCTGCTGGACCGGCGTGTGCTTCGAAGCGGCGCAAACCATACTCTTAGCCAGGAAGCCAAACCATGAAGACCCGCTTTTCCGTGCTGATCGTTGCCGCAGCGGTGTTGTGCGTGCCCGTATCCCGCGCTGCAGCCGATCCTGACCGCACGGCTATGGACGTTCAATTCACCAAGGGCAGCACGGCGGCCGTGCTGAAGGGCAAGATCACCGGCCGCAACTACATCGACTACCGCTTGCGCGCAGGCGCTGGCCAGCGCATGAGGGTCAGCCTGCAGGGCAGCAACCTCGCCAATTATTTCAATGTCCTGCCGCCGGATTCTGAAAATGCCGCGATGTTTATCGAGGGGGCGCGTGACAGGACGTTCGAAGGCCTGCTGCCCACCGATGGCACTTACGCTATACGCGTTTACCTGATGCGTTCTGCAGCACGGCGCAACGAGAGCAGCAGTTTCACGTTGTCAGTTGCAATTGCCGGCAAGCCGCTGTCGCCGGTGTCGTCAAAGATAGATGCGGTCCTCCCGGGAACGAACTACCACGCGCAGACCACGGTCAAGTGCGAGCCCCTTTTTACGAAAACGCGAGAATGCGAGGCGCTGGTCATTCGCCGTGGCTTTGACGGCACGGCGACGGTCGAGCTGCGCTGGGACAAGGATTCAAAACGCCGCATCCTGTTCGTGAAAGGGAAGCCCGAGTCAGCGGACGTGCCGCAGAAAATTAACTACAAGCGTAACGACCGGGGTTATGTCGTGCAGTTCAATGGAGAAGAGCGTTTCGAGATTCCGGAGGCCCTGATATTCGGGGGGTAATCCATTTCCGAATCAGTGGGTCATCAGGTAGCGGGCGCGCGCTGCAATGTGCTCGGGCGCTACCGGATGGATCAGGTAATCCGGCAAACCATGCGTCTCCAGGGCTTCACGTACCACATTGTCCTCTGGGTGCACGATGGGTAACGCCGGCAGTTGCGCCCAGGCCAGAAACAGGCGCAGCGACTTAAGCAGTTCGAATCCGGTTTGCCCCGGTGCGGGATCGATATCCGCCACAATCAGCACTACGTCTTCTTCAGCTTCGACTAACTTACGTGCCTGGTCCGGTGTAGTGGCAATCAACGGCACGAATTTTTCCAGCTTCAGCGCCTCGCCAATCGCTTTGGCCTTATCTTCATCACGGTGGAACACCAGCACACGCATGGTTGCATCTTCTTGTTCGCCATTCCACATGGTAAGCGAGGCTTCTCCGGGCGGTGTCCGGTCAAAGCCTGCTGCGGCGCCCTTCCAGAAGCGCTGACCAATCACGCGTACCACTTCGTGCACCGACGTATCACCCGATATGACATGTGCCGCTGCGGTGACCGCGATGGATGACAAGGGCCCTTTGGAGATTTCGCGCAAAGCCGGCAGGCTGCGGTCGCCGTGTGAAATCGCCTGTGCCAGTTCAGGTGTCATCTCTACTACTTCAGTTACTGGCATGCGCCCTGAGTACCCGGTATGCGCGCACTTTTCACAACCTACCGGGCGATAGCCTGGCCACTCGCCGGTCACCTGGCGAAAGAGGTGGTCTGCCGTCTTGTAAGGCTCGCAAACCGGCGCGCGACATTCCTTGCACAAGCGTCGTACCAGCCGCTGTGCTACTACGGCCGTCAGCGCATCGCTCAGCACGGAGGGATCGACGCCCAAGTCGATCAGTCGCGGAATGGCGGTCAGGGCATCGTTGGTGTGTAATGTCGAGAGCACCAAGTGCCCGGTGAGAGCAGCCTGCATCGCGATCTCTGCGGTTTCGCGGTCGCGTATTTCTCCGATCATTACTACGTCGGGGTCCTGTCGCAAGATGGAGCGCAACGCAGTGCCAAACGTCAGCCCGGCCTTCGGATTCACTTCGACCTGGGAAATGCCTGCTACCCGGTACTCGACCGGATTTTCCACGGTGATGATGCTGACGCCTATCTTGTTGACTTCAGCGATCATCGAATACAGCGTTGAAGTCTTGCCTGAACCAGTGGGCCCGGTAAGCAGGACCACGCCACTGGTGTTACTGATCATGCGGCGAAACGCACGCAGTTCCGCAATAGAAAAACTGGCAGCGCTCAACCGGTATATGCGATTTTGGTCCAGAAAACGCAGCACCAGCCGTTCGCCGCGGCTTGCCGGCAGCACCGACAGACGCACGTCGAAATCATGATCGTCCGAAACGATGGAAACCCGCCCGTCCTGCGCAGCACGATCGTTAGTCGGATCCATGCCGCCATGCGCTTTCACAAAACGGATCAGTGCCGGCAACACCGGTCCAGGCAAGAAAGCCAGGCGCCGCAGAACGCCGTCGACGCGGATGCGCACCATGCCACCCCCTGCAAACGGCTGCACGTGTAAGTCCGATGCCCCAGCCTCAATGGCTTTCATCATCAAGCCCTGAACAAGGCGCACCACGGCACTCTGGTCGTCCTGCCCCGCAATCGCCGTGGTCTTCTCATCAGCGGAAAAGAGTAATGTCCCGAGAGCCTGGCTCTGACGTTCTGCGGCGAGCGAATACGTAATGGCGATCGCGTTTTCGATGTCTTCAGGAGGAGCGATGAACAGCTTCAAACGACGGTCCGAAGCGAATCGTATGCGGCGGATTCCGCCACCTTCGAACGGGTAGGCACAGGCTACATGCAACCTCCCGCCCACTTCCTGCAACGGTAGAATCATCGTTGCGCGTGCAAGTTGCTCGGGTATTAGTCGTGCGACGCTGGGGTCGGATTTACTCAGATTTTCGGCAACAGGCACTTCCAGTTGCTGACCGATTCCCGCAGCAAGTTTCCACGGGTCCAGATCGGCAGCCAAACATAAATCGCGCCAGACTTGACGCGCCGTGCGTCCCAATTTCACATCGGCTAATTTTTTGGATTGCGGAAACGCAGCGACCGCCAGCAGGCGCAGGCGTTCCTGCGGCGTTATCAGGTCCAACTTCATCGGATCAAACAAGTCACGCCCAGCTGCCATCAGACGCTCCAATTGAGAAAGGTGAATTATCGCACGGCGATAATATGACGTAACTATCTGTTTTTTATAAAAAAAATATGAGTATTTAAAAGGTGGTCAGACAGGATACTGGAGCGGGTACTGGCTGCTTATCTAAAGGCTTTGGTGTCTACACGACGTGGAGGCGCGGAAGGATTGTATGAATTGCGAACTTTTCTTGCGCAGAAGGAACCGGCGCGGAGAAAAGTTCGCGGGGCTGGCGGCAAAACTCGGGGTGAGCGTGCAATCAGCTTGTGTTCGGTTCTTATCCCACCCACGCATGCGCCATCACATCCAGGCGCATGTTGCGTGATTCACTGTGGTCCGCATGTTGAGCGGTGACGGTCACGATGCGCACGCCGGGTTTCGCAAATGTCAGCTCGTGCGAAAATGTCCCTGGTGCCTGCACATCACTTTGCGCGAGGTTTGCGCCTTTTTCATCAGTGAGCGTGACCTGCACGGGACCGCGGCCTGCGACGACGACCTGTAGGCGGAACGGGTCACCGGCGACGCGCCGGTAAACTTGCGGGTCGCGCAGGGTATTATATTGTAAATTGTTGATTTTAATCATTTTTATGATATTTTCTGACATGATGCACTCCTCGTTGCGATGTCCCGCATTCTAGACGCGGATGCGCCGCAGGGCGAACTGGCTGCCGCTGCCGCTGCGGTCGATGCGGCGCTGGCGGCGCGCGAGGCCGCGATCGCGCGCGGCGACGAGCTGCCGCTGATAGAGACTGTCGATGCGGCGATCGCGCTGACGCAGCGGCTGGTCACGGCCTATGTCGCGGCTGCCGGACAGAAGGCGCCGCCGCACGAGGATGCCGATTTTCTCGAGGTGTTCAAGGTGCTGGTGAAGGGGGATCCGACGTGGAATGCGATTCGCGACAATTGCCGCGAACTTGTGTACTACCGCAACTGTATTAATATGGGGCGCAGGGACGCGTTGCCGAAGGTCCCGGAGAAAATGGCCGTGCGCACGGCGCGGCATGTTTACCTCTACATCAAAACGCGTTGCGTCCGTGAAGGCAGGCTGGCGGATTAGTCCGCTGTCCTGCAGTAAATTCCCGTAATCGAATCTGGAGCATTGATGAAGACTGCAACGAGCCGCGTGCGCGGTGTGGAACACGACATAGTGCAGATGCCGCAGGCCGGCGATAAGGCACCGTACTACGAGCCGCAGGGTAACGAAGTGGCGATTTTCGAGGCGGCCTACAAGCGCCGCCTGCCGGTGATGCTGAAAGGTCCGACGGGTTGCGGCAAGACGCGCTTCCTCGAGTACATGGCGTTCCAGCTGAAGCGTCCGCTGGTGACGGTGTCGTGCCACGAAGACCTGACGAGTTCGGATCTGGTGGGCCGCTTTCTGCTCGAAGGTTCGGAAACCGTATGGCATGACGGGCCGCTGACGCGCGCGGTGAAGGCGGGTGCGGTGTGCTATCTCGACGAGATCGTCGAGGCGCGCACCGACTCGACTGTGGTCATCCATTCGCTGACCGACCACCGGCGCAAGCTGACCATCGAGAAGAAGGGTCAGGAAATCGATGCGCATGAGGATTTCATGCTGGTGATTTCGTATAATCCCGGATACCAGACCGTGCTGAAGGATCTGAAGCCGTCGACCAAGCAGCGCTTCGTCGCGATCAACTTCGATTTTCCGCCGGAGGACGTCGAGCGCAAGATCCTGCTGCAGGAAGTCCCGGGCACGAAGGCGGACATCGCGGAAAAACTGGTTGCCATCGGCCGCAAGGCGCGGTTGCTGAAGGACCACGGGCTGGAAGAGTCGACATCGACACGCGCGCTGGTCTATGCGGCGAGCATGATGGGTGCGGGGCTCGATCCGGTTGCCGCCTGCCAGGTGGCGATGGTCAATCCGATCACCGACGACATCGAGCTCCACGACGCGCTGATGGAAATCGTGCAGGCGCACTTTGCCTGATTGTTTCCGACTCGTCATTTCGCTGCGCCCCGAAGGACGTCCCCTCGGGGGTTAAACCGGGGTTCAGGGTCCCTGGATTCCGGCTTGCGCCGGAATGACGAAGGGAAAGGTTTTTTGCCATTAGCCACGCTTCCATGAAAATTACCCCCGCCATCACAGAGGCAGTCGCCCGGTTGAAAGACCTCAGTGTCGTCGCACACCGCGAAGTCGAGCAGGTGCTGCCGGCGATACTGCCGCACGGAGAAGCGGTGACATTGCAGTGGCTGGCCGCCTGTACCGCGCTGTTCAGTTTCGAGCGTGACGCGGGCAAGGCATTCATCCGCGGCAGTCTCGAGGCGGAGAAGGTTTCCGAGACCGTGCTGCCGTGGACGGAGCAGGCGCTGGCGTTCATGCAGTGGCGTGCATCATGGCGCGCCCTCGAAGGCTTCATGGCCAATGTCGCGCGCGCCTACGGGTCACTGGGCCATGCCGGAGAAGCGCGCTGGGCCAAGCTCGGTTTTGTATGGTGCGCGCGCCAGATCGAAAGTGGTGCTGCGTATTTTTCGACACCGGTGCTGGATCTGGCCGGACGCCACGGCGGCATCACGGCCATTGAACAACTGGCGACCCCGGCCGATGAGCTGTACGAGTCGCGCAAGCTGATGCTGGCGACTTATCTGCCAGGGGCAATCCGTGTACGCAACCTGCTCGGTGCCCAGGCCATCCTGCCTTGGGCCTCGCGCGGCGCCGACATCATGCAATCGGGACGCGCGCGCGGCGAAGCCTATTTCCGGCTCGAGTCCGAAGAAAGCCTGTCGCTGCTGCTGGAGCACCTGCCGGGATACCGGCTGACCGACCGCAACCGGCTGCTGGGCATGCTGCTCGATGTCTGGTTCGGCGGCGAATTCGAATTGAAGGAAAGCGCCTGGTCTCCTGAAAAAGGACGGCCGTTCATCGAGACCGACGGCAAGAGCATTTATTTTCCTGCGGTCATGGCCGATCGCGAGGAGGCGATCCTCGCGCTGCTGCACACCGCCGGCCACATGTACTACCGCACCTTCAGCCGGGCGGCGATGCAGGAGATGTTTGCCGAGGCGAAGATCGAATTCCCGCAAAAAGGCGCCGTGTCATGGGCGCCGCTGTTCATGCGGTTCGGCGACGATGCGCTGCGGTTCCAGCTTATTTTTGATCTGTGTGAAGACCTGCGTATCGATTTCCGGGTGCAGGACAACGTGCCCAATTATCTGAAGCGCATGTGCAATGCGGCCCACGGGCTCGGCGTGCGGCACCCGGAGTCTCAGGGTTATTACGAGCTGGCCCTCGAAAGCGTAGAAGCGGCACTGGCGCATCGCGCGGGCGCGCCCGCGGATCCGCGTTTCGCGCCGCTGTTCGCCGAGGATGCGACGGTGGCCACGGCCTACCGCGTCGCGGGGACACTCTACGAAAAATCGAAATTGACGCCGGTGACCGATCTCGAGGCGTTCTACGCCGCGTACCTGCCGGGGCGCAGCCCGAACGCGACCCGGATGGCGCATCCGCAGGAGAGTGACGACGAGCAGGACCAGTCGCAACCCGGCGCCGAGCAGAACAGCCAGCAGCAGGACGAGGGCGGCGAGGAAACCGAGGCGCCGCAGAACGCCGAATCCGGTGAAGAGCAGGGCGACGGCGATCAGAAGGAAATGCCCAGTTACGGTGACTCGTCGGGGCAGTCGGCGCGCGCATCAAGCCAGGGCGACAAGGAAGGGGCCAACCACGGCAGCAGCGACAAGGGCATACCGTATCCGGAGTGGGATTACCGCGAATCGCGCTACAAGCGCAACTGGAGCTGGGTGCAGGAAAAGCGCCTGGCCGAATCGAACATGGGCGAAACGGTCAGGCTGATGAAACAGTATGCCGTCGCGTTGAAGCGCCTGAAGAAGGCCATCCAGTCGCAGAAGCCGACGCGCACCGCACCGCTGACGCAGCAGCTCGACGGTGACGACATGGACCTGAATGCGGTCGTGAGTTATGTCGCCGAGAAACGCGCCGGGCAGTCGCCGCGCCCCAATATTTACAAGCGGCGCGAGATCCGCCAGCGTGAGGTGGCGGTGACGCTGCTCGCCGACATGTCGACGTCGATCATGCAGCATCTGCCCGAAGGCGGCGGCCGGCTGGTCGATCGGGTGCGCGCGGGCGTGCTGCTGTTCGCCGAGAGCATGGAAGAAGTCGGCGACGCTTATTCGATTGCGGGATTCTGTTCCAAGTACCGCGACAACGTCAGTTATTACATGCTCAAGGATTTCGACGAGACGCTGTCCGAAGACATCCGCGCGCAGATCGGCGGCATGTCGGGGCGGCTGGCGACGCGCATGGGCGCGGCGATCCGGCATGCCACTGCGAGCTTCGAAGGCGTCGAAAGCAGGCGCCGTCTGTTATTGCTGCTGTCAGACGGCCGGCCCGAGGATTACGATGACGGCGGCGACCGGCGCTATCTGCATGAAGACACGCGCATGGCTGTCAAGGAGGCGGTGGCCAAGGGTGTGCATCCGTTCTGCATTACCGTGGATACCATGGCCAACCAGTACCTGCCGCAGATTTTCGGGCCGGGGCATTACCTGGTGCTCGATCACATCAACAGCCTGCCGAACAAGCTGCCGGAGATTTACCTCAGGCTGCGCAGATAGCAAAGATCGCAAAACGGGGAATTGATGGCGAGCAACGAGTTGCTGGAAATCATCATACGGCTGGCGGCAGCCATTGCTGCCGGCGGGATTATCGGTCTCGAGCGCAGTTATCACGGCCGTCCCGCAGGCTTTCGCACGCATACGCTGGTGTGTTTGTCCTCGGCGCTGCTGATGCTGGTGACGGTCTACGAAGGCCAGTGGTTTTCGCCCCATGGGGAGTCGCGTGTCGTGATCGACCCGACGCGCATGGCGCAGGGCATCATGACCGGCATCGGTTTTCTCGGCGCTGGCGTGATCATGCGCGAGGGCCTGTCGGTGCGCGGGCTGACTACCGCGGCTTCGATCTGGGTGACGGCTGCGATCGGCATCCTGTTCGGCATCGGCTTCAACGTGCCTGCGCTGCTCGCGGTGGCGGCGACTCTGGGTACGCTGTCGTCGTTCCGCTGGATAGAAAACCGGATGACCTCCGAGTCGTATGCGCAGTTCCATGTCAAATTCCGGCGTGCCGAAGTCATGGACGAGTCGGCATTGCGCAATATCGGCAGGGAACTCGGGTTTTCCATCGCCAACCTGACGTTCGTGCTGACCGACGAGGGCCGCATGTTTGAATATCGCATGGGGATCAAAACGCTGAATACGCAGGTATTGAAGGCGCTGTCTGACCGCCTGCAAAGCGAATCATCAGTCGTCGAATTCAGCATTACACCGGTCGGTGCCTGACCCCGGCCGGATCTCTGCGCTGACGCCGGGCAGCGCCACACGCGCCGGCACGGAGGAATATGTGCGTGCGGCCGGCGCGTCCTGTGCTCCGGGCCATTACAGTGATTTCCTCAATCAGCATCTAAAGCTGTCGTCGCTGGGCATCGGCACGTTTCCGGGCGCCGCGACCGATGCGGTCGACGAGGCATATGCGTGCATCATCGGGCGCGCACTGTGCAGCGGCATAAACGTCCTCGATACGGCCGCGCACTACCGCTATGGCCGGTCGATGCGAGCGGCCGGCGAGGGACTACGCTGCGCGTTCGCCGCTGGCATCGCGCGCGAGCAGTTGTACGTGGTCGGCAAGGGCGGGTTTCTGCGCTTCGATGAAGGGCCGCCGGCCGATCTCGACGCTTGGTTCGCGGAGGCGATCGCTCGCAAGGGCCTGGGTACGCGCGACGACCTGACGGGGGTGCATTGCATCGCGCCTGGGTACATCGCGGCGCAGATCGATGAACTGCGCGAGGCGATGGGGCTGGCAACGCTGGATGCGTTTCTGATCGATCAGCCCGAAGTGCACATCCCGCGGATGGGCAAGGAAGAACTCAACCGGCGCCTGCAGACGGTGTTTGCGGTGTGTGAACAGGCTGTGCGCCAGGAAAAGATCCGCAGTTACGGCATCGCGACGTTTGCAGGATTCCGGGTCGAGACCGACGACGTCCTGTTTCAGTCGCTGACGTCACTCCTGGGGCTGGCGGAAAACGCGGCGCGCATCGCTAACCGTGGCGGGCCGTCGCGTCACCATTTCCGGGTGGTGCAGCTGCCATTCAACGCCGTGATGAATGAGGGCTTCACGCGGTTCAGCCAGGCCACCGGACAGGGCAATGTCGCATCGACGCTGCAGGCGGCGCATCAGCTGCGCCTGTTTGTGATGGGCAGCCACGGTCTGGCCAAGGGACGGCTCGCGGCAACGGGCATGGATGCCCTGCATGCGGCCATGCCGGACCTGTCATGCGATGCGCAACGCGCGCTGCAGTTCAACCGCTCTACACCGGGACTGGGTGTCAGTCTCGCCGGTGTGAGCACACCGGCGCATCTGGATGACATCCTTGCTGTTGCGACGCAGGCACCGCTGTCGCGGGAAACTTATCTCGCGCTGTACCGCCGCGCCGGCGGTCAGGAATGAGCGGGGAGTCCGCCATGCGAAACATGAAAATTTCGCAGGGTGTTTGATCTGCATCAGTCCGCCCGTCTTTCAAGCTGTTCGCTGTTGCGGCACAATGGCCCCTGACTGACGCATTTCGAAAGGAGAATATCCATGGGTCACACGCTCGAACAGTTTGCCGCCCAATGCCACGACGCCATCAAGGCGGAGCCGGGGCCCGCTGGCCGCAGGAAGATTGCCGCATTGCTGCAGGAGGTGCTGAAGGACAAGCAGTTCATCGATAAGCACGTCGATCCGAGTGTCGGCGAACGCAAGATACTCTATGAGGATCCCGAATTCGGTTTTTGCATTCTTGCTCACGACTATACGGATGCGAAGACCAGCGGACCGCATGATCACGCCCATTCCTGGGCCATTTACGGGCAGGCCCGCGGTGAAACCGAGATGCGCGATTACGAGCTGCTCGAGCCGGCTGCTGCCGACAAGCCGGGAAAGGTCAAGCACACGCGCACGTACAAGCTGACGCCAGGAGTTGCGCACGTGTATAACGAAGGTGACCTGCATTCGCCCAAGCGCGAGGGGCCGACCAGCCTGATCCGCATCGAAGGCACGAATATGGCGAAAGTAAAGCGCTTCAAATACGAACAGGTCTGATTCGGTGCTGCAAAATGAAAAAGCCGCCTGCAGGCGGCTTTTTTGTCAGTGGTGGGCGTCAGAGGGAATAGCCGGGAGCGGACCGCTGGCAACGTTGTACCGGTGGCGCCTGTGCACCAGTACCATGGACAGTGATACAAACAGCCCGAACATGGCAACCACCCAGTAGATTGAGAGGTCGAGCCAGATCAGCAGCGCATACAGGCCCAGCATCGCGAGAATCGACAGGTTCTCGTTGAAATTCTGCACGGCGATGGAATGACCTGCACCCATCAGGATATGGCCGCGGTGCTGCAGCAGGGCATTCATCGGCACGACAAAGAATCCGGCGAGTCCGCCTATCAGAATCAGCAACGGTATCGCGAAGGCCAGCGAACTGACGAAATTCATGGCGATGACGATGAAGCCCATCGCGATGCCGACGGGAACCACGTCCACTGCGCGGTTCAGCGGCACGAGTTTTGCAGCAATGACCGCGCCAGCTGCTATGCCGATCGCGCATACGCCCTGCAGGAAGGTAGCCTGCGACAAGGTATAACCGAGTGCGACTTCCGCCCACTTGAGCACGATGAACTGCAGGGTTGCGCCTGCGCCCCAGAACAGCGTGGTCGTTGCCAGTGAAATCTGGCCGAGCTTGTCGGTCCACAGCAGTTTCACGCAGTGCGAGAATTCGCGCACCAGGTACCAGGGATTCTTGCTCGGCGGGCGGTGATCAACACCGGTGTCCGGGATATAAAGATTGAACACCGCGGCGACCCCGTAAAACAGCATGATGATGGCAATGGCGGCCTCGGCCGGGGTGTCCACGCCCGTGTCGATGACTGGCAGGTCGAACGCGAGCAGCGCACCCGAAACGGTCTGGCTGATCAGGGCGCCGCCGAGCAGGGTGCCGAGTATGATCGAGCCCACAGTGAGGCCTTCGATCCAGCCGTTGGCAACGACCAGTTTCTGGTGCGGGAGGTATTCGGTGAGGATGCCGTACTTGGCCGGTGAGTAGGCTGCTGCGCCGACACCGACTACCGTATAGGCCAGCAGCACGGTCAGATAGTCCGGCGCGCCCGGAATTTCCCACATCTCATGAAAGAACATCAGCGCACAACCCACGATCTTGATGGTGTTGGTGATGAACATCACCCGTCCCTTGGCCATCGAGTCGGCAAACGCGCCGACGAATGCCGCGAACAGCACGTACGAGACCGTGAAGAAGAACTTCAGCAGCGGCGTCATCCAGTCGGGCGAATGCATCTGCATCAACAGCGCAATCGCGGCAACCAGAAGCGCATTGTCGGCGAGCGACGAAAAAAACTGCGCCGCCATGATGATGTAGAAACCTAAAGGCATGTGTCCGCAGCCAGACGGCCGGTGATGGGTTGCAAGGGAATCCGTGCTCTTGAGTTGCCGCACTGTGGCATTAAGCTTAATTGCTTTGCGCTCACTTGTGCGCCATGGGTCAATCAACCGTTACCGGGACCGCGGCTTTATACCATAGTTCCCCACAGTGCACGGCGGATTACTGCGGCTTTCCGGGAGGCTTTTTACGGCTCGCCGCCAGGTCGCGCAGCATGGCCTCCTGTTCGGCCAGCGTGGGCATCCGCCGGTGTGCGGCATTTGCCGGCATGTCGCCGTCCGTGTCGCTGAACCGGCCCTGAAACCCTGTCGGCACACCCGATCCCTGTGACAGGTAGACCGCCATGCGGCGGCGTTTGTTTACAGTGGCTATGCGGTCCTCCAGCGTGTACAGATCCCAGCCCAGCAGTGCCGCCAGTATCGCCAGCGCCGTCAGTGCGATGGCGGTGATACCGGCCAGCCAGCCGCCGATGGCGAGCGCCGTCAGTGCGGGGTACAGGATCGCGCCGCGTAGTTCGCCCAGATACCAGCGGTGTGCCCCCAATGGAAAGGCCAGCATCAGGGCATAGGTTACGTTGCGGCGCCGCAGCGTCTGCGCGAGTCTCAGATTGGCGGCCTGCAGCCCGCCGCCGTCAAGGTCAAGTTCGCGCCATTTTGGATTCATTTCACGCACCCGGGGAGTATGTGCAACCATATCACAGCGCTTCTGCATTGCCGGGCGCGGCAACCGGCGGCTTTTTCGACGCGGTCTGAACAGGTAGTATGCACACTTTCCCACAGAATGAATCGTGCACCTGCCATGGCCGACCGTCGTCTGCAAGTGTTTCATGCCGTTGCCCGGCAACTGTCGTTTACCAAGGCGGCGGAACAGTTGTTCATGACCCAGCCCGCGGTCACCTTCCAGATCAAGCAGCTGGAAGAGCATCTGAACGCGCGTTTGTTCGAGCGCAGCCACGGCCGGATCGCGCTGACGGCGGCCGGTGAACTGGTGCTGGGTTATGCCGAAAAGATACTGAAATTGTCCGAGGAACTCGAAACCCGTGTCGGCGAACTGACCGGGGCAGTCAGTGGTCCGCTGCTGCTGGGGGCGAGTACCACCATTGCGGAGTTCTTTCTGCCGCAGATACTCGGCGAGTTCAAGGCGCTTTATCCGCATGTACATGCACACATGACGGTGGCGAATTCGGAAACCATAGAGTCCCGCGTGGCCGAGCATGCGCTCGATCTCGGTCTGATCGAGTCGCCTTCGCATTTGCCGGGCGTGCAGACCGAGGTGTGCTGCGAGGATGTACTGGTGATGATCTGCAGTCCGAAGCACAAGCTGGCGAAAGCCAAGCGGGTATCTGCAGCGGAGGTCGCCGCTGAACTTTTTGTCAGCCGTGAGTCCGGTTCGGGCACGCGCGAATTTGCGGACAATTATTTCGAGCAGAACAGCATTCCGCCCGATACCATCAACGTGGTCATGGAACTGGGCAGTCCGGAGGCGATCAAGGGCGTGGTCGAGACCGGGCTGGGCGTGTCGATACTGTCACTGGCGACGGTAACCAAGGAGCTGAAGCTCGGCGTACTGGTCGCGGTGCCACTGAATCCGCCGTTGATACGCGGATTGTCGGTAGTGACGCCCAGGGAAAAGTTCCGTTCGCGATTGCTCTCGACGTTTGCCGAGTTTGCAATGAAGCGCATGAAGGAAATGGCCGCAGCGAAATGAAACGGTTTATCGCGGTTCAGCACAGCTATTCGGAGTTTCTGGGAACCGTCGAGAAACAGCTGGAGAACCGCGGCATCGGCTTTACCTATTTTCGCCCGTTCACGGGGCAGTCCCTGCCCGCAAGCGCACTGCAATTTGATGCCCTGTGGCTGCTCGGCGGCGCCTACGCGCCGTGGGATCGCGAACACACTTCGTGGCTGGACGAGGAAATGCGCCTGCTGCGGGGGTTCGAGCGGGCACGCCGCCCGGTGGTCGGCCTGGGCTTCGGCGCCCTGCTGATGGCGCAGGCGGCCGGCGGCGAACCGGTGGATGATCCGTCACCGTATGCTTACTGGACCAGGGCGCATGCGACTGCGGCCGGGGCCGACGATCCGGTGGCGCAGGCGATCGACGGCAGGGACGTACTGGTGGCCGCGAGCGGACGGGTGCGTCTTCCAGCCGATGTGGCACCGGTCGCGGTGGATGACAAGGGCGAGTGGATCGTGCAGCGGCATGCTGCAGGTTACGGGCTGTTGATACGGCCGGAACTGACGCCCGGCATGATTGAAGACACGATCATGGAAGAGGATCGTCCGTTGCCTGACGATATTAGCGACGTTCTGGAACAGGCCC
Organism: Betaproteobacteria bacterium; assembly: GCA_029883965.1. GTDB lineage: Bacteria > Pseudomonadota > Gammaproteobacteria > Burkholderiales > SG8-41. The sequence continues at coordinate 1,183 of JAOUIN010000029.1, read as the reverse complement.
GTGTGCGGTGGCCGGAGTTTCGCGAGACCGGGGACCGGGTGGTTGCGGCGCTGGTGGCGGGGCTGGACCTGATGCAGGAACATCGTAAACCGCCTGTGTTTGCGATACGTGCGGTGCAGGACGGGCAGTGATGGATGAGGCCGAACAGCAGTTGCTGGCAGCGTTCCGGCGGCTGGCGTCGCAGGACCGGCAGGCGCTGCAGGCCTTTGCCGAGTTCCTCGCCGCGCGCAGTGACGGCGCGGTACCAGACGAGCCGGTCGCAGTGCCGCAACCGGAGCAGCGCCCTGAAGGCGAGTCAGTGGTGATGGCGATCAAACGGCTGACGCGCACCTATCCGATGCTCGACCGGCGCAAGCTTATGGGGCCGACGTCGCTGCTGGTGTCGCAGCATGCCCAGGGGCGCGCCGCGGTGCAGATCATCGACGAACTGGAGGTCGTGTTCGAGCGGCACTATTCCGAGCAGGTTTCGCGGGAGGAAAAATGACAAGAGTCATGCCCGGCGCGTTTTTGCGCATGAAAATCTGCTGACACGTCATGCCGCGACCGATTACTGCAACCATTGATCTTGCTGCGCTGACGCATAACCTCGGTGTCGCCCGCGCGCATGCGCCGCATGCCAGGGTGTTCGCCGTGATCAAGGCGAATGCCTATGGCCATGGCCTGCTGCGCGCGGCAGAAGCGCTGCGTGCGGCGGATGGATTTGCCGTGATCGAATTTGATGCTGCCCTGCGCCTGCGCGCTGCCGGGTTTACACAGCGTGTAGTCCTGCTTGAAGGTTTTTTCGATGAGCGGGAAGCGCTCGAGGGCGTGGCGCAGCGCCTGAGCACCGTGATTCATACCGGTGAGCAAATGCGTGTGCTGGACCCGCTGCCCGCCGGCACGCGGCTCGACGTGCTGCTGAAAATCAATTCGGGCATGAACCGGCTGGGGTATGCACCTGCGGACGTGCGCGGCGCATTTTCCGGACTGCAGGATCATCCGGCGGTCGGCAAAGTGACGCTGATGACCCATTTCGCCGATGCCGATGATGCGCGCGGTGTTGCCTGGCAGATGGAAACTTTCGAACGCGCAGTCGCCGGCATTGCCGCGCCGAGGTGCCTTGCCAATTCGGCGGCGACGCTGCGTTATCCCGAAACGCATTTTGACTGGGTACGCCCGGGCATCATGCTCTATGGCTCGTCGC
>JAOUIN010000244.1 GCA_029883965.1 Betaproteobacteria bacterium | reverse complement strand
TCAGTACAGGCTGACGCGGAAACCCCGTTGCTCTATGCGCTGCGCAACGACCTTGGCCTCGTGGGCAGCCGCTACGGTTGCGGTTCGGGATTGTGCGGCGCTTGCATGGTCATCGTCGATGGCAAGGCCGTGCAATCCTGCGACGTGCCGGTGTCGGCCGTCGTGGGCAAACAGATCACCACCGTCGAAGCGCTGGGTAGTAACGACGCGTTGCATCCGCTGCAGCAGGCGTTCATCGACGAGCAGGCCGCGCAATGCGGTTACTGTGCCAGCGGCATCCTGATGGCGGCCAAGGTACTGCTCGATGCCAATCCCGATCCGGACGATGCGGCGATCCGCAGCGCACTGGAAGGCAATCTGTGCCGCTGCGGCACGCACGGCCGCATCCTGCGTGCGATCAAAAATGCTGCCAAAACGATGAGGGGAATTTGATCATGGCGCAGACCAATGAAGTGGCAGCACGCAAACTCCCCGGCAGCCTCGAGACCAATCGGCGGCTTGATCGCTGGCTGAAAATCAACAGCGACGGCACGGTGACCGTGACCCCGGGCAAGGTTGAAATCGGCCAGGGCATACTCACGGCACTGGTGCAGATAGTGGCCGAGGAACTCGACATCGACGTCGCACGCATCCGCCTGGCGCCGGCGACTACCGCATACAGCCCCGATGAGGGCATCACCTCGGGCAGCCGCTCGATTCAGGACAGCGGTCTCGCGCTGCGTCATGCCGCTGCCGAAGTCCGCGGCCTGCTGCTGGAAGAAGCTGCGCGCAAGCTCGATGTCACGCTGGAACAGCTGACGGTGACTGACGGCGTGGTGTCAGCGCGCAGCGGCGGCTCGGTACCGTATTGGGAACTCGCCACGCCCGAACTGCTCGCGCGCGAATCGAGCGTTGATGTCAGTGCCAAGATGCCGGCCGAGCATGTGGTGGTCGGCACGTCACTGTCGCGCGTGGATATCCCGGGAAAGGTCACCGGCAAACCGTCTTATGTGCAGGACATGAAGCTGCCCGGCATGCTGCACGGACGCGTGTCGCGGCCGCCGGGACCGCGCGCGCGGTTGAAATCGCTGAATGCGAAGGAAGTCGAGCAGATGCCGGGTGTGGTCGCGGTGGTGCGCGACGGCAGTTTCCTTGGTGTCGTCGCCGAGCGCGAAGAACAGGCGATCCGCGCCGAACGCCGGCTTGCGCGCATTGCCGAGTGGACGCAGGGTGAGGATCTGCCCAACAACGATCCGCGCAATCTGCTGAAGCTGAAAGCCGAAACCGAGGTTATCAGCGAGAAGGGTGACGCGTCGGTCAAAGGAACGCAGCAGCTCAAGGCCGAATACACCAAGCCGTACATCGCGCATGCATCGCTGGCGCCGTCGTGCGCGATCGCGCACTGGGTCAGTGATGCGAAAAGCGGCGCCAAAGTCCGCATCTGGACGCACAGCCAGGGAATTTATCCGCTGCGCGGTGACATGGCGCAGGTGCTCGGCCTGCCGGAATCCGACATCGTCATCACCCACGCCGAAGGTGCGGGCTGTTACGGCCATAACGCCGCCGACGACGTCACGCTGGATGCGGTGCTGCTGGCACGCGCGGTGCCCGGCAAACCGGTGCGGCTGCAATGGATGCGCGAAGATGAATTCGGCTGGGAGCCGTTCAGCTCGCCGATGGTGATGCACATGAGTGCGGCGCTCGACGACAAAGGGAGCATCGTCAACTGGGGCCATGAACTGTGGAGCCACGCGCACAGCACGCGGCCCGGCGGCAAGGGCGGGGTCAACCTGCTAGCGGCCTGGCACCTAGAAAAACCGTTTCCTGCGGCCAAGCCCGGCAATCCGCCGCTGCCCGGCGGCGGCAGCCACCGCAATGCGATTCCGCTCTACGAGTTCCCGAACCAGAAAGTCACCAACCACCTGATCCGCGAGTCACCGCTGCGGACCTCGGCGTTGCGTGCGCTGGGCGGTTTTGCCAACGCGTTCGCGATCGAGTGTTTCATGGATGAACTGGCGGAGGCGGCGGGCGCGGACCCCGTCGAATTCCGGCTGCGCCACCTGAAGGATGCGCGCGCCAAAGCGGTGATCGAGAAGGTCGTGAAAATGGCGAAATGGCAACCCAACGAGAAGGGCGACGGTGAGCGCGGCCGTGGTGTCAGTTTCGCGCGCTACAAGAACCTTGCGGCATACATTGCGGTGATCGCTGAAGTGCGGGTCGAGGAAGAAGTGCGCGTGACGCGACTGTGGGGCGCGGTCGATGTCGGCCAGGCCATCAACCCCGACGGCGTGTTGAACCAGATCGAGGGCGGCATGATCCAGAGTGCGAGCATGGCGCTGAAGGAGCGCATCGATTTCGACAGCGTTGGTGTGACCACGCGCACGTGGAACGAATACCCGATCCTGTCCTTCGTCGAGGTGCCGGAGATCGAGGTCGCTTTGATCAACCGGCCGGAAGCGCCGCCCGTAGGCGCGGGCGAGGGCACGCAAGGCCCCGTCGCGGCGGCGATCGGCAATGCCATTTACAATGCGCTGGGAGCCCGGCTGCGCGACATGCCGTTCACCCGCGACCGCATCGTTGCGGCACTCAGCACTTAACAGGGAAGAACCCGAATCATGAAAATACTGGTCATCCACGGCGCCGGCATGAACATGCGCGGCAAGGTGCAGCAGGAAATCTTCGGCACCATGACGCTGCCGCAATATGAAGAGCACATCCGTGGCTATGCCAAGGAACTCGGCATCGAGGTGTCGTTCTTTCATTCAAACGTCGAGGGCGAGGTCGTCAACGCGCTGTATGCGGCCTTCGACAGCGACATCGCCGGCTGCGTGATCAATCCCGCGGGTTACACCACGGTCGCTGGCATCTTGCGCGCGGCAATCGCGCAGATGAAATTCCCGGTGATCGAAGTGCACCTCTCCAACCCGACTGCACGCGGCGCGACATCCGTCGTGCAGCCCGTGTGCAAGGCTTCGGTCTACGGCTTCGGCATCGAGAGCTATCGCTACGCGCTGACAGGCATCAAGACGCTGATAAAAAAATAATAATGCGCATGCTGGTTGCGCGGGGGAGGCGGTAATGAAGTTCGGCGACTTCGCCAAAATCAAGTCCCTGCAGACGCCGCAGGGCTTTCGCGACAACCTGCAACAGCTGGGCCTGGACATGCCCTGCGACGATGCGTTGGAGGCGGCATCGTCTTCACCGCTGGCGCAGCCGCTGACCATTGACGGCCTCACCATCGGCAATCGTTTTGCAGTACATCCGATGGAAGGCTGGGACGCGGAGACCGACGGCCGGCCTTCGGAGAACACCAAACGCCGCTGGCAGCGCTTCGGGCAGTCGGGCGCGAAGCTGATCTGGGGTGGTGAAGCCGTTGCGGTGCGTCCCGACGGCCGCGCAAATCCCAACCAGCTGATGCTGAACGAAGACACGCAAAGCGACATCGGCGCCATGCGCGAGTCGTTGATCGCCGAGCACCGTGCGGTGATGGGTGACGACAAGGGGCTGGTCATCGGCCTGCAGCTCACGCATTCGGGGCGTTTCTGCAAACCGAACGATCATCACAAACAGGAGCCGATGATCCTTTACCGGCATCCGATCCTCGACCGCAAGTTCAAACTGAAGGCCGATCATCCGATCCTGAGCGACGGCGACATCCGCAAGCTGATCGATGACTACGTCGCGACGGCGAAACGCGCCGCGGCGCTGGGTTTCGATTTCGTCGACCTGAAAGCCTGCCACGGTTACCTCGGCCACGAATTCCTGTCGGCCAAGACGCGGTCCGGTGATTTCGGCGGTTCGCTGGAAAACCGCACGCGTTTCCTGTGCGAGATCGCCGCCGGCATCAAGGCTGAAGCACCGGGCCTCAAGCTTGGCCTGCGCCTCTCG
>JAOUIN010000243.1 GCA_029883965.1 Betaproteobacteria bacterium | reverse complement strand
ACCCGCGCCTGGAAAGCCGAAGGCTCACGCATGTTCATTGAACCGAACAAGGCGGTCACCGTCGATGAGCTGCTGCGCGGCATGATCATTCAGTCGGGCAACGACGCCAGCATTGCACTCGCCGAGGCCATCGGCGGCAATGAAGAAGTGTTCGCGCAAATGATGAACCGTGAGGCCAAGCGGCTCGGCCTGGCCAACACCAATTTCACCAATGCCACCGGGCTGACCGGCCCGCAGCTGTATTCAACGGCACAGGATCTGGCCCAGCTCGCGGTGGCGCTGATCCGCGATTACCCGGAACACTATGCGCTGTATTCACAGAAGGAATACCGCTACAACAACATCACGCAGGCCAACCGCAATCGCCTGTTATGGCTGGACCCCACCGTCGACGGCGTCAAGACCGGATACACGGAAAACGCGGGCTATTGCCTGGTCACCTCGGCGCGGCGCGGTGAGCGGCGGCTGGTATCGGTGGTACTTGGCACGGCGTCGGAATCGGCACGCGCCACGGAAAGCCAGAAGCTGCTGAACTGGGGTTTCCAGTTCTACGACAGCGTACGCATGTATGCGCGCAACCAGCCGGTGACCGAGTTGCGGGTGTGGAAAGGTGCGTCGGACACCCTCAAGGCCGGGTTCACCAGCGATTTCTATGTGGCGCTGCCCAAGGGCCAGAGCGGCAAGGTCAAAGCCACGGTTGAAAGCCTGCAGCCGCTGCTGGCGCCGGTAATTCCCGGCCAGCGCGTCGCCACATTGAAACTTGAGTTCGACGGCAAGCCCTACCGCGAACTGCCGGTGGTCGCACTCGAAGGGGTGCCCATCGCCGGCATTTTCGGTCGCGCCTGGGACACGTTGCGGCTGCTGTTCAAGTAACAGATTTGACATACACTTCCACTCGGTCCGAACCGGAACTCCCATGCCCGATATCGTTTACCTGAACGGCGAATTCATGCCCATTGAAGAGGCGCGGATTCCCGTGCTCGACCGCGGCTTCATCTTCGGCGATGGCGTGTACGAAGTAATCCCCGTCTATTCAAAACATCCATTCCGGATGGCGGAACACCTGCGCCGGCTGCAGTACAGCCTGGACAAAATACGTATCGCGAATCCGCACGACGATGCCGGGTGGGGCGGGCTGATCAATGAAATCATCCGGCGCAATGGCGGCGACGACCAGTCCGTTTATCTTCAGGTCACGCGCGGCGTCGCCAAACGCGATCACGCGTTCCCCAAGGGCATCAAGCCGACCGTGTTCCTGATGAGTACGCCGCTGGCTACCCCGGCACCGGCGCTGGTCGAATCGGGCGTTGCCTGTGTTACTGCGGAGGATTTTCGCTGGTTCAACTGCGACATCAAATCAGTCTCGCTGCTCGGCAACTGCCTGTTGCGCCAGCTGTCGGCCGATGTCGGTGCCGCGGAAACCATTCTGTTTCGCAACGGCCAGCTGACCGAAGCATCGGCCAGCAATGTGTTTGTCGTCCGGAATGGCGTGCTGCTGGCGCCGCCGAAAGACAACCTGGTATTGCCGGGCATCACTTACGATGTCGTACTGGAGATCGCCCGGGCGCGCGAATTTGAGGTCGAAGTACGTGCGGTATCCGAAGCGGAAGTACGCGGGGCCGATGAAATCTGGGTGACTTCGGCGACCAAGGAAGTGCTCGCGGTAACCTCGCTTGACGGCAAACCCGTGGGCGACGGCAAACCCGGCACCCTGTTCCGGCGCATGCATGCGCTCTACCAGCAGTTCAAACAGGAACACATGAGAACTCCGGCGTGACGGCGGAATCCCCCGATGGCGTGAACGCATCGCTGATCGACTACCCGTGCGACTTTCCGCTGAAAATTCTCGGCCATACCCAGCCCGGGTTCGCCCAAGCCATCCTGGCCGTGGTCAAACGCCATGCACCGGACTTCGACGATACGGCGCTAGGCATGAAAACCAGCAAGAAGGGCAAATACCTCAGCGTGACCTGCGTCATCCGCGCCACGTCACGCCAGCAGCTGGATGCCTTGTACCAGGAGTTGTGCGACCTGCCGATGGTCGTGATGGTGCTTTAAGCAACGCTACGGCAGACGCGCGATCTGCCGGTCATGCCAGGGGCCGCACAGCAATTGCGCCGCTATCGCGCCCAGCAGCGCGAGAAACATGTCCCACTGCGTGTCCCAGATGTCGCCCTGCGTGCCCAGAAACTCCTGTGAATCCGCGCCCATCACCAGCGCCGCCCACCACTCGATCAATTCATAAAACGCGCTGATGGCCAGCGCCACGCATACGACCAGGAAAAACAGGATTTTCCGGCCTTCGATGCGAAACACACGCAGCAGCAATTCGCGGGCAACGATCGCCGGCACGAAACCCTGGGCGAGGTGTCCGATGCGGTCATACGGATTGCGATCGAATCCCAGCACATCCTGCAGCCAGAAACCCAAGGGCACCCGGGCATAGGTATAGGCGCCACCGTAGATCAGGATCAGGCCGTGGATAGCGATCAGCACATAGGCCAGCGTTGTCAGCGGCAGCCGCTCACGCGAAGCCAGCAGAACCGGCGCAGCAATCAATACCGGCAGCACCTCCATGAACCAGGTCAGGCGGTCGTAAGGTGCGATTCCTGATGCGAGCAACGCAATTACCCAGATGGCGCATACGGTTGTCAGCAGGCGATCCGATGTCATCACCCGCCACCCGTCTGCACCCTACTTCGGCAGCTTGCGTTTGCGCAATTCACGCAGTTCGTCGGCATATTCTTTGTTGAAATCGGAGCCTGATCCGGTCAGATAGCCCGGAAAATCGCGGCACAACCGTTCCACTTCTTCGCGCGGCTGCGCCGCAAACCGTTCGCGATAATCTTTGCGCTCTTCAAGTATCGCGCCCTCATACTTGCCGATATTGCGCATGTAATCCTTCTCATCCTTCGACGCGCCGCGGATCATCAGGGTCAGCCGGGTATCCAGTTCGCTCAGCAGATCCTTGTGACGCGACTGCCACGCCGCATAAGCCATCGCATTGGTCTTGGCCTGCCCCGGCAACGCCTGATCACAGGCCTCGCGCAGTGCCAGCAGGCGCTGATGCGCAAAATAGATCCGGCTGAGGTTTTCGCCGTACCCTCCGGCGACTTCCGCGGCTGCAACAGGCGGGCTCGCGGCCAGCGCCGCGCACAGCAGTCCCGCTCCCAGAATATAGCCACGCACTGCCGACTCCCGATCGTCTTATAATGGGGCGTCATTATCCCATCATTCGATGTACCCAACGAACGTACAGGCCGGCCCGGTGCCCAGCATTTCTGTCAACCCGGCCTCCAATACAACAGAACCACTGGTCGTCCATCGGCTGGGGCTGGTGCCGTACGTGCCAACCTGGCACCGCATGCGCGAATTCACCCTGGCGCGGGGTGATGCTTCCCCGGACGAACTGTGGCTGCTGGAGCATCCTCCCGTTTATACGGTGGGCATTGCCGGCAAGACCGAACACTGGCCCCGTACCGACAACGGGATTCCGGTGGTGCGCGTGGATCGCGGCGGACAGATCACCTACCACGGTCCCGGCCAGCTGGTCGCGTACCTGCTGCTCGACATGCGTCGCCGCGGCATTAGCGTGCGGCCGCTGGTGCGAAACATGGAGCAGGCTGTCATCAACCTGCTCTCCGACTATGGTGTTGACGCACACGGTCGCGCGGATGCCCCCGGTGTCTATGTCGGCGCAGCCAAGATCGCAGCGCTGGGGCTGCGCGTGAAGAACGGCTGCTGCTATCACGGGCTGGCGCTTAACGTGGATGTGAACCTCGACCCGTTCCTCGCGATCAATCCCTGCGGCTACGCGGGACTCGAAGTCACGCGTATGCGCGATCTCGGAATCACCGACAGCAAAGATCTGATCG
>JAOUIN010000242.1 GCA_029883965.1 Betaproteobacteria bacterium | reverse complement strand
CCAGACCCTCGCACGTTCAATCATCGGTCAGCAGATTTCGGTGAAGGCCGCACAAAGTGTGTGGGACCGGTTCGCCACGGAAGTGGGCGACATGAAACCCGCACGCGTGCTCAAACTGTCGGCAGATCGCCTGCGCGGTTGCGGCCTGTCGGGCCAGAAAGTGAGTTACCTGCTCGACCTGTCAGCGCGCTTTGACGGCGGCGAACTCGATGCAAGCCGCTGGCATCACATGGATGACGAAGCGCTGATTGAGGATCTCACCCGCGTCAAAGGCATCGGCCGCTGGACCGCGGAAATGTTTTTGATTTTTTACCTGACGCGCCCCGATGTGTTTCCGCTGGGAGATCTCGGCCTGCAGCGCGCGATGAGCCTGCACTACAATAAAGGCCGTGCGTTATCCGATCGACGCATCACGACGTTGAGCCGGCTGTGGAGCCCGTGGCGCTCGGTAGCCACCTGGTATTTGTGGCGCAGCCTGGATCCGGTGCCGGTCGAATACTAAAAAAATTATAATAAAATCAATAACTTAAATCGACATCCCTGAGACACATGAATCTGCCGCCGGCCACCTCGATCCCTCCCCACCACGAATTTGTCACCGCAGTACACGACGGCTCCATCACGGTCAATTTCGATCCAAAACAAGCCGCGCATTTTGTCAGCGGACAACTGCTGCTGCCGCTGGTGATGCTGCCGGTGCTGGGCAGCGGCGTTGCATTGGCGCTGGTCGGCTGGATCTGGACGGGGTTGCTGGTGATCACGCTGGGCATCATCGTGCCGCGGCTGATCAAGCGCAGCGCTCCGCATATCCTGATGCTGCAGGCGCTGGAGGACGAGAGCGTCTACCGCAGACTGCTTAATGAAAACGTCATGGAGATTGTTACCCGCGGGAACGCGTAAACGGCTTTAGCATTCCGTCTTCGAGCTCGAGTATCCGGTCTGCCCGGTCGGCAATGCGAAGATCGTGTGTGACGATGACAAAACTCGTCTTGGTCTCGCGATTCAGCTGCAGCATCAGATCAAATACGGATTCCGCTGTGCGCCGGTCGAGGTTCCCCGTGGGTTCATCAGCCAGCACGCAGGCCGGCCGCGTCACCAGCGCCCGCGCCAAAGCCGCCCGCTGACGTTCACCGCCTGAGAGCTCGCCCGGCACATGCGTCAGCCGATGCCCCATTCCGACGGCCTCCAGCATCGCCCGCGCCGCCGCCAGCGCGCCGGCACGCGGTTCGCGCCGGATGATCAGCGGCATCGCGACATTTTCCTCGGCACTGAACTCCGGCAGCAGATGGTGGAACTGATAAACGAAACCCAGCGCACGATTGCGAACTTCGCCGCGCTTTTTCTCGCTCTGCCCCGAAAGTGCTTCGCCCAGTATGCGCACCTCGCCCGCACTGGGCGCATCCAGCCCGCCCAGCAGATGCAGCAACGTGCTTTTTCCGGAACCGGACGCGCCGACGACCGCAATGCGCTCGCCCGGCATCACGTCGAGGTCGACGCCCAGCAACACCGGCACCGCATCGCTGCCTTCGCGGTATGACTTGCGCAGACCGCGGCAACTGATCACCGGCACATTGGCATCACTCATAACGCAGCGCCTCCGCCGGATTGACCTGTGACGCACGCCAGCTCGGATAAATTGTCGCCAGTACCGACAGTACGAATGCGACCACCGCGGTCAGCACTACATCGCCCGCCTGCAGTTGCGACGGCAGATCCGCGATCTGATAAACATCCTGCGGCATAAACTTGACGCGGAACACGCTTTCGATAAACGCGATGATGCTGGCGACATTGAGCGCGCCGATGATGCCGAAAACGATGCCGCAGCCTACACCCAGGGTGCCGATCAGCGTGCCCTGAACCATGAAGATGCGCATGACCTCGCCCGGCGACGCGCCCATGGTGCGCAGGATGGCGATGTCGGCCTGCTTTTCCTTGACCACCATGAACAGGCTGGACACCATGTTGAATGCCGCGATGGCGATGATGAAAAACAGCAGCAGCGACATCATGCGTTTTTCCAGTTCGACCGCGCGGAAGTACGTCGCATTGAACCGCGACCAGTCACTGACCGAAACTTCGGGCGGCAGTTGCGCCAGCAGTTCGCGCGCCACCTGGCGCGCCAGAAACAGGTCATCGAGCTTCAGGCGCACGCCGCTGACCTGATCGTCCATGCGGTAGAGCCGCTGCGCGTCCTCGATGTGCACCACCGCAAGTCCGGAATCGATTTCGTAATGACCCACTTCAAAGGTGCCGGTGACCGTGAACTGCCGCAGCCGCGGCAGGATGCCGGCCGGCGTCACCTGCCCCTGCGGCGCGACCATCACCACTTTTTCACCGACAACGACGCCGAGTGCTCGCGCCAGGGGTGCGCCCAGCACCACGTTGTATTCACCGGACTGCAGCGAGTCGAGCCGTCCCGAACGCATATGCGCGCCGATTTCACTGACTTTGTCCTCCTGCGCCGGATCGATGCCGCGCAGGAACGCGCCACGCACATTGCCGCCGCTGGTGAGCAGCCCCTGCGCCGACACATATGGCGCTGCCGCAACCACGTGCGGATTTTTGACAGCAGTGGCGGCAACTTCACGCCAGTCACGCAGCGCATCGCCCTGACCGGTGATCTGCACATGCGCCACGGCGCTCAGCATGCGCGTACGCACTTCGCGCTGAAAACCGTTGAACACCGACAGCACCGTGATCAGCACGGTCATGCCCAGCGCGATGCCCAGCACCGAAATCAGCGAGATCACCGAAATGAAGCGCGTGCGCTGCCGCGCACGGGTATAACGCAGACCGACAAATAGCGGAAATGAATTCACGGGCAACAGTAAAAATGAAAGGCGCAGTGTGCCATAAACGGCCCGCACCGCGTCATCATTCCACTCGCACGCATGCTAGACTCGAAGCGAGCTGCAATACTGCTGCACAGCATGCAGGGCAGCCCGTAACCGTGCATTTCGCAATCCGGACACGCATCGCAACCGTGCATCTCACTTTATTCATACCCGACCTGCTACCGCCCTCCGGCATTGAATCCGTCATCAGCGGTGCCGGCCCCGCGCCGGTGTTGCGCCGCATGTTCGGTCGCGGCGAACTGCAGCGCTTTCCCTCGATTGACGCCGAAGCCTGGCTGTGTCAGGCCTTCGAGGTCGAGCGACGCGAAGACTGGCCGGTCGCCGCACTGAGTGCCGGAGTCGACGGGCTGGCCGCTGAATCCGGCTGGTGGCTGCGCGCCGATCCGGTACACCTGCAGATGCAGCGCAACAGCACCCGGGTGCTCGCCGCACCGGCGCTGACGCTGAATGAAGACGAAGCCGCGACGCTGACACGCGCATTGAACACGCATTTCGCGACCGACGGCATTGCAATCACCGCAGCCCATCCGCTGCGCTGGTACGTACAACAGACAGACGCCACTGAAGTCACTGCACCCACGCTGAGTGCGGCTGCCGGCAGACCGCTGACAGGCTCAACGTTCACGGGGCAACGGGCCAGCCACTGGCACCGCGTGCTGACCGAGGCACAGATGGTCCTGCACGAACATCCGCTCAATGTCGATCGCGAGGCACGCGACCTGCCTGCCGTCAACAGCCTGCTGCTGTGGGGCGGCGGCCGCAAACCGTCAGTACCGGGACGCCATTTTTCCCATGTCTGGAGCGACGATGCCCTGACTACGGCGCTGGCCGTGCAAAGCGGCGCCGCCTTTGCCGATGCACCCGCCAATGCCGCCAACTGGTTTGCACATAAACCGGCCGTCGGCAGCCGCCATCTGGTCACCATCGATCGCGCCCATCACGCAGCGCGTTACGGCGGTCCCGACGCCTGGATCAAGGCCGTCGCTGCGCTGGAAGAACTGTGGTTTGCCCCATTGTGGGCGGGACTCGAGCGCCGCCGCCTC
>JAOUIN010000241.1 GCA_029883965.1 Betaproteobacteria bacterium | reverse complement strand
CTGCTGCCAGGTCTGCGGGGGCCGATGGCGCACTGATCGTGGATTATCCGCCTGAGGAAGCCCGACAGCTGGTCGAGACGCTGGATGCCGCCGGGCTGGACACGGTGTTCCTGTTGTCGCCGACGACTTCCGAGGCGCGCCTGAAACAGGTGGCTGCGCTGGGTCGGGGGTATCTGTACTACGTGTCGCTCAAGGGCGTAACCGGCGCGGCGAACATCGACGTGGCTGACGTATCGCAGCACATTTCCCGTATCCGGAAATTCACCAAACTTCCGGTGGGCGTGGGTTTCGGCATCAGTGACGGGGAAACCGCCCGCGCCATCGGGCAGATTGCAGATGCGGTCGTGATCGGCAGCCGTCTGGTCAGGGAAATCGAAGCGGCGCCGGAGCAGGCGGCGGCGAAGGCCGGTGCATTCATGGCCGATATCCGCAAAGCCATGGACCGCAAGAACGGTGCGGCGGCTGCATGAGCTGGCTGCAGAAGCTGCTGCCGCCGCGGATCAACCGTGATTCTGGCAGCCCGAAGAAAGCGGTGCCGGAGGGCTTGTGGAGCAAATGCGATTCGTGTGAGGCCGTACTCTATCGTACGGATCTCGAAAAGAATCTGAGCGTATGCCCGAAGTGCAATCACCACAACCGGATCTCCGCGCGCGAACGCCTCGACTGGCTGTTCGACATGGAGGGCCGTTACGAGATCGGAGTTGAAGTCACGCCGGTGGACAGTCTGAAGTTCCGTGACAGCAAGCGTTATACCGACCGGCTGGCCGATGCGCGCGCCGAGACCGGTGAAGAAGATGCGCTGGTGGTGATGCAGGGGGCGATCAAGGAAATCCCCGCTGTCGCTGCGGCATTCGAATTCGGGTTTCTCGGCGGCTCGATGGGATCGGTTGTCGGTGAGCGTTTTGTGCGCGGCGTGACGGTTTGCGTCGAGCAGCGCCTGCCGTTCATCTGCTTTACCGCGACCGGCGGCGCGCGCATGCAGGAAGGCCTGTTGTCGCTGATGCAGATGGCCAAGACCTGCGCCGCACTGACTCGCCTGGCCGATGAGCGCCTGCCGTTCATCTCGGTGCTTACGGATCCGACCATGGGCGGTGTGTCTGCCAGCTTCGCCATGATCGGTGACGTGGTCATTGCCGAACCCAATGCGCTGATCGGTTTTGCCGGTCCGCGCGTCATCGAGCAGACTGTGCGCGAGACGCTGCCGGAGGGTTTTCAGCGTGCGGAATTCCTGATGCAGAAGGGCGCGCTGGACATGATCGTCGACCGGCGGCAGATGCGTGACACGCTGGGCCGGCTGCTGGCCCTGCTGCTGAAGCAGCAGGCGCCGGACTGATCTTTACTCCGGGGGAATCCTGATGGCGACCCCGGTGGCGCATGCCATCGCCGGTTTCAATTCATGCGCAGCCCGATGACCTCCCCGGAAACCCTGGCAGACTGGCTCGCCTACATCGAGCGCCAGCATCCGCAGGCCATCGCCATGGGCCTGGACCGGGTCAACGTCGTGCGCGATGCACTGGGACTGAAGCCGCAGTTTCCCGTCATTACCGTCGGCGGTACCAATGGCAAGGGATCGGCCTGCATGCTGCTCGAGGCCGTGCTCGTGCATGGCGGCTATCGCGCCGGAACCTACACCTCGCCGCACCTGCTGCGTTACAACGAGCGCGTGCGGATAAACGGGCACGAAGCCGGCGACAATGACCTGGTGCGTGCTTTCGCGGCGGTAGAGCGGGCCCGCGCTGCAAACAAGGTGTCGCTGACTTATTTCGAGTTCGGCACGCTGGCGGCGATGTGGCTGTTCTGCGAACACGGTCTCGATGTGGCGATCCTCGAAGTCGGGCTGGGCGGCCGCCTTGACGCGGTCAACACGTTTGACGCCGAAGTTTCGCTGTTGATGAACATTGCGCTGGACCATGTCGAATACCTGGGCGACACGCGCGCCGCAATCGCTTTCGAGAAAGCGCATATCTTCCGCGCCGGCAAGACTGCCGTGTGCGCGGATGCGGATCCGCCGGAGGAGGTCGGCAAAGTCGCAGCGAACATCGGTGCGGATCTGCTCCTGATCGGCCGTGATTTCGGTTATGCCGCGCAACCCCTGCAATGGCGCTACTGGGGACCGGGTGGTGACCGTCACGGCCTGCCGCCGCCCGCGCTCCGCGGCCGTTTTCAGTTTGCCAATGCCAGCGCCTGCATTGCGGCACTGGATGCATTGCGTCACCTGCTGCCGGTTACGGCCGGAAACATCCGAGCCGGCCTGGTGCACGTGGAAAATCCGGGACGATTCCAGGTGTTGCCGGGGCGGCCTGCAGTTATTTTTGACGTCGCGCATAATCCGAACGCGGCGCTGGCCCTGGCCGACAACCTCGCGCAGATGACAGGGCATCGCCACACTTATGCGGTTTTTTCCATGCTGAAGGACAAGGATGTCACCGGCGTCGTGAAGGCGCTGCGTGGGCATGTTGATCACTGGCTGATCGCGCCGCTAGCAGGCGAACGTGCGCTGCCTGCGGCCGCGCTGGAAGAATACCTGCGCCGTGCAGATGTCGATGCCACTGTTACGGTCTGCACAAATATCGCAGCCGCCTGTGATCGCGCGTATCAGATGGCGGGAGATAGTGATAGAATTTTGGCCTTCGGATCGTTCCTTACCGTGGCTGCGGCGATAACTGCGATACGGCACCGAAGGGTATAGAAAAATTGTTTAAAATCAACAAGTTACTTCGTTTACGGCGTATCGGACATGGCGAGAAACGTTAGCGACGAAGAACTTCAGCTGAAGAAGCGCGCGCGCCGCCGTCTGGTTGGCGCCATTGTGCTGGTGACTGCGGTGGCTGTGGTATTGCCGATGATTCTCGACTCGGAACCAAAGCCGGCCACGCAGAACATCAGTATCCAGATTCCTTCGCCTGATGCCGGTGTCGTATCGACGAAACCGGCTCCGCTGAAACCTGTGGAAACTGCAACGCCGGCGGCGACGCCTGTTGCCGCTGCACCCGCCGCGCCGGCGCCGGCAGAATCGAAAGCCGCGCCCAAGGCGGAGTCCAAACCGGAACCCAAGCCGGAACCCAAGCCGGCTGCCAAGGCAGAGTCCAAAGCCGTGACTCCGGTCAAGCCGGCAGGCAAACCGGAGAGCGCAGTGAAAAGCAAAGACGGCGCCCAGGAAAAACCGCCTGCGGCAGCTTCCGGCGGTTTCGTGATTCAGGTCATCGCGCTGTCTGACGCCGACAAGGCCAAGGAATTGCAGGGGAAAATCACTGCCGCCGGACTCAAGGCTTATACCGAGGTCGTGCAGACCGCCAAAGGGCCGGTCACGCGGGTGAGAGTCGGACCTTATGCGAGTCGCGAAGCAGCCGAAAAAGCGCGTGCGCAATTGCAGCCCCTGCAGCTCGATGGCAAGGTGGTACCGCGATAACCAATGACTTTGGTCGATTATGTCGTGCTTGCCATCATCGGATTTTCGGTTCTGCTCAGCGTCATACGCGGTCTGGTCCGGGAAGTGCTGGCACTTGCCGCGTGGGCGGTTGCATTCGTCGTTGCGTCGCTGTTTGGCGGTGAGCTGGCGACGCTGATGCCGGCGGAAATCCCCGGCGAGGAATTGCGCTGGCTGGCCGGTTTTGCGACTGTTTTTTTTCTGGTGTTGCTGGCCATGAGCCTGGTGGCCATGGCGATGTCACAGCTGGTCAAGAGTGCCGGGCTTAGCGTTGAGGACCGGCTGCTCGGTGCACTGTTCGGGCTGGTGCGCGGTGGGCTCGTGGTAATGTTCCTGGTGTTGCTGGCCGGCGCCACGTCGCTGCCGCAGCAGCCGGTGTGGCGCGATGCGGCGCTGCGCCCGGTGCTCGAACGTGCGGCGCTGGGAATCAGGGTTTGGCTGCCCCCCGCCATCGGGCAGCATATCAAGTACGGCTGAGGA
>JAOUIN010000240.1 GCA_029883965.1 Betaproteobacteria bacterium | reverse complement strand
CGCCAAGAAGCGCCCTGGCGAACTGACGTATGGATCGTCCGGCGCCGGTTCTACCGGGCATGTCGCGGCGGAGTTGATCAGCAACAAGGCGGGCATCAAAATGCTGCATATTCCGTATAAAGGGAATGCGCCGGCGACCACTGACCTTGTCGGCGGCCAGATCATGCTGATGTTCGACCAGGTCAGCACGTCCGCACCGTATATCAAGGCGGGACGCCTGCGGGCACTGGGCGTCACCAGTCTGAAACGCACCCCGTTGTTCCCCGACGTCCCGACCATCGATGAGTCTGGCGTCAAAGGCTATGTCGATACGACCTTCAACGGCCTGATGGCACCCGCAGGCACACCCAAGGACATACTCGAGAAAATCCGCAGCGATGTCGCCAAGGCAGTCGCCGTTCCGGAGACACGCAACCGGTTCGGCGAACGCGGCATTGAACTGGTCGCCAGCAAGTCCAGCGATGAGTATGCGACCTTCATCCGCAAGCAGGTCGAGGAGTTTGCGGCACTGGCCAAGGCAGCGGGTATCAAAGCCAATTAGAAATCGGCGGCTGACCGCATGAAAAAAGCCCGGCGTGCCGGGCTTTTTTTGTTTCAACACCGGATCATGGCGTCAATATCGACGATCCCTGCGTACGGCCTGCCTCAAGATCGGTATGCGACTTGACCGCATCCGCCAGCTTGTAACGCTGTCCGATGTGGACCTTCACCGCCCCTTTGAGCACCATGTCGAACACCGCCTTGGCGGAAGCCAGAAGATCTTCGCGCTTGGCCGTGTAGGTCACCAGCGTCGGGCGGGTGAAATACAGGGAACCCATTTTCTGCAGTGTTCCCGCTTCCACCGGCGGCGGTGAACCGGTCGTGGTACCAAACGACACAAAATAACCGCGCGGAGCCAGGGACTTCAGCGAAATGTCGAAGGTATCTTTCCCCACCGAGTCATACACCACCTGCACGCCGGCCCCACCGGTGATTTCCTTGACCCGTGCAGCGATATCCTCGCTCTTGCGGTCGATCACATGCGTGTAGCCGTTGGCCAGTGCCAGCTTGCATTTTTCCGGACCGCCCGCCACTCCGATCATCGTGGCACCCAGTGCCTTGCCCCATTGCCCCGCGACCAGCCCGACACCACCGGCTGCCGCCATGAACAGCACAAACTGACCTTTTTGCACCGGAAAGCAGCGGTTGAGCAGGTATTCCACGGTCATGCCTTTCAGCATGCAGGCCACCGCCTGCTCTTCACTGATGCCATCAGGCAACTTGATCATGCGGTCCGCGGGCATGACGCGATAGTCGGCATAGGCGCCCGGCGCGCCGCCTGCATAACCCACGCGATCGCCCGGTTTGAGATCCTTGACGCCGGCGCCCACTTTCTCGACAACGCCGGCCGCCTCCACTCCGAGGCCACTGGGCACCGGCAGCGGGTACTGCCCGCCGCGATGGTATACGTCCATGAAATTGAGGCCCATCGCGGTCTGGCGAATGAGAATCTCACCTGCGCCGGGCTCGGCCACATCGATCGATTCGATACGCATGACATCCGGCGCGCCCTGCGCCGCCATGCGGATGACTGTTGCTTTCATTAAATTCCCTTTCTTGTTTACATCAGAAATTCCGGCATCCTGCAATCAGGGCACCACCATCACTTCGGCAAGCCGGTCCAGTACCCGCCTGCGCGAACTCTCAATATGTTCCCGCGCCAGTGCGCAAGCCTTGCGCTTATCACGATCCTGCAGGGCATGGACGATTTCACCGTGCTCGTCGACAAAGCTCTGCAGCGTCTGGCGGTCCTCGAGGCTGGCGACACCGGCGTAAGTCAACCGGTCAAACTGCTCGATCACTTCGATGCTCGCACGCGCCATGCGCTGATTGCCGCAAACCTGGGAAATCGCAATATGAAATTTCCGGTTGTATGCGATCCATCTCGGCAAATCGATGTTGCGCGGCACGGTCAGGAACCGGTCCAGCCGTTTGAGCTCCCCGTCCGGCGCGTGATCAATGGCGCGACGCATGCACGATTGTTCCAGCAACAGGCGCATTTCATACATTTCGCGTGCGTCCGATATCGAAATCGGCTTGATGCGGTAGCCTTTGCGCGGCAGGACTTCAACCAGCTGCTGCTCCTGCAGGCGCAACAGCGCATCGCGTATGGGCGACTTGCTTACCGCATAACGCTGCGCCAGGTCCTGTTCGTGTATCTGCGATCCGGGTTTAAGCTCGCAGGCCAGAATATCACCACGCAAGCGTTCATAGACACCGTCCCGCATCAATGGCGCCGCAACCGGAAACCCGGCAGATTCGGAAAAAGCAGCCTTCAGCACTCCACTCCTCGATTTGCATGCCGCCCCCCCCAGCATCGACAGACACAGCTCAGGGAAACGTAGAATATCAGTGAACATCCGTTTCACCAAGATTGGCGCCGGCCGGATCAGGCTGTAACTTGACAAATATCGCCGTGACGGTGGAATATCAGACATAGAATTCTAATAATCATTCCATACCCTTGCTTCCCCGCATGGGAAAGCAATCAACCAGGAGGAGTCTCATGAAATTCACCCGCACAAAGATGTTGGCCGCACTGTTGCTGACCCTGCCGATGGCACTGGGAACCACCGCCACATACGCAGAGACCATCAAACTGCGCATCGCCTCCGGTCATCCGCCAGGTGTCGTCTACGCCGGACTGATGAAAGACTTTTTTCAGGTTGAACTGAAGAAACAGATCGAAGCCAAGACCAAGCACAAGGTCGAATGGACTGAAGGCTACAGCGGCTCTATCGTCAAGGTCACAGAGACTTTCGAAGGCGTACAGAACGGCATCATCGACATCGGCGGCTTCTGCTTCTGCTTTGAAGCGTCCAAACTGCCGTTGCACGCATTTCAGGTCATGCTGCCCTTCGGCACCATGGACCCGACAGTGAGCCTGAAGGTTGCTCAGGACGTCTACAAGGCAGTTCCCTACCTGACCGAGGTGTTCGAAAAGAAATACAACCAGAAGCTGCTCGCGCGCATCGCCGACGGCGGCTACAACCTCGGCACGTCGTTTGAATGGAACAAGGTTGCCGACCTGAAGGGCGTCAAGATCGCGGGCGCCGGCCTCAACCTCAACTGGCTGAAGTACGCCGGTGTTACACCGGTTCAAGGCTCGCTGCCGGAAGCCTATACCGGCATGAAAACGCATGTCTACGAAGGCTGGATCATGTTCCCCAGTGCGTGGGTCAACCTCAAGCTCTATGAGCCGGGCCCGCACTACACGCTGATCGGATTCGGGTCGATCACCTGGCACGGCCTGACCATGAACAAGAAAAAATTCGACAGCCTGCCCAAGGACGTTAAGCCCATCGTGCTGGAGGTTGCCAAGGCGTTCGAAGAGCTGACCGGCAGCAACAACAAGGAGCGTTACAGCTCCGACATCGCCAAGCTCAAGGGCGGCCTCGCCAAGGTAAAGGAACTCGATCCCGCCGTGCGCAAGGAGTGGGCCCTGTCGCTCAAGGACTGGCCACAGTCTCATGCCGACACGCTGAAGAAAGACGGCCTGCCGGTGGTCAAAGCGCTCAACACCGCCCTGGAGTCAGCCGAAAAACACGGCCATACCTGGCCTGTTCGCTACACCGTCAAGTAAAGCGTATTTACTGACAACAACCTCATCCGTCGGCGTATAAGCGCCGACGGATTCGAGCTTGATCGGCATTCGCATCACCTCAAGAGTTCGCCGTGCCTCTCCGGAGCACAGCTCTCATTTCGTTGCCACACTCAATCCAACCTGACAGCACAAAACCATGTCACTACGGATAATCAGCGACAAAGTCTCCAAGTTCCTGATGGTGATGGCGGCGGTCTGGTCCTTCATTCTGACCTTCATCATCCTGGCGGACATCATCGGGCGCAGCGTATTCAACGACCCGGTCAACGGTGTCAGT
>JAOUIN010000239.1 GCA_029883965.1 Betaproteobacteria bacterium | reverse complement strand
TCGCGCCCAGTCATGTTGCGCTCCAGCGTCAGCAGCGCATCGAGTTTCTGTTGCAGATTCTGCGCATTGGTGTCGAGACGACGCTGCTCCTGCAGAAACGCCTTCACCAGCAATGCCAGTCCGTGTAATTCACTGTCTCCGTTCCGGGAAACGGGCTCGAGCATTTCAATTGCACGATCTTCGTCCTGCGCCGTTGCCCCCGGCATTGCCAGCACCAGTGCATAGCGTACCCGGTTGACGTCCGTACGCGACTTCGCCACAGCGCGACGCGCCGACTCCTGTTCCCGCGCAAGCTCCGGTCCTGCCAGTTTGCTCGTCCGCGCATAATACGCCAGCACCCTGCCGGTCTCGGTAGTATCCCTGCGTATGTCTTCGACCGCCACCGGTTCATCGCCGGCATCAGTGCTGCGCAACGCACCGCAGGCCGGCAGCAGTAGCAGTGACAATACCAGCAGCCCGGTCCGGATGTTCACGTCATCACACCCTGACGCAGCGGCAGCGTGACCCGCAGCCTTGCGCCTGAGCGGGCAGGCTCGTCAACCACCTCCACCGTGCCGCCATGGGCCTGTGCGTAGTCGCGGACGATGGACAGCCCGATGCCCGATCCGCGCAGCGGCCCCCCGGCAACATTGCGCCCGCGATAAAACGGATCGAACACCCGCTCACGTTCGGCCGGGGGTATGCCGGGACCGTCATCTGCGACCTCGAGCAGCATGTGCTGACCATCGCTGCGCGCCTCGATCGTGATGACCCCGCCCTCCGGCGAGAATTTCGCCGCATTGGATATCAGGTTATCAAGCATGATGCGCAGTTTTTCAAAATCAGCCTCCAGCGTAATGTCGTCGACATGCGGCGCGATGCGCAATGCCCGCGCGCGCAACGACAGATTCTGGTGGTCCAGTACCCGGGCCACCACGCGCCGCACCATCACCGGGGAAAAACGCAGCGCGCTGCGATGGAACTCCGCGGCACCGTAGGACAGCAGATCTTCAATCAGACGCTGCAATTCTATACTGCTTGCACGAAGAATTCCCGTGACCTCCTGCTGCTCCGGCGTGAGCTTGCCCAGCGCTTCTTCGGACAGCAGTTCCGAACCCTCGCGCAATGCGGTCAGCGGGGTTTTCAGTTCATGCGAAACCTGCCGCAGAAAACGGTTCTTCTGCTGCTCGAGTTCATTCAGCCGGTGACGCAACCACTCGATGCGGCGACCGAGCAACTGCAGGTCACGCGGCCCGTTGACGCCCACCGGTGCAGCGAAGTCCCCGCCGCCCATCCGGCGGATAGCGGCATCAATCTGGCGGATGGGGCGGGCGATCAGTACGGTAAACCCCGCCGCCAGCAACAGCGCTACCGGAACCAGCGCCATCATCTGCCAGAACGTGATGCGCTGCGCGCGCGCCGCAGTTTCGCGCATTGCCTCGATCTCGCGGTCAATCAGCCGGTCGGCGCGCTCGATGATGCTGCCGGCACGCGCGTCGAGCCGGCGAAAGTTTTCCAGGACCTGCTTGAGCCTGCCGCCGCCGGCCCCGGATTCACGCAAGGCCGCGTAAACAACGGCCTCCCCGCTGATAATGTCGTCCAGCGCAGCTTTCTGCTCCGCATCGAAAGGCAGTGCGGAAAATTCTCCAGCCGTCTGCAGAAACACCGCCCGGTTGGTTTCATAGGTATCGAGCAGTGAACGGTCGCCCAGTATCGCCATCTGCCGCGCATTGCGTTCGAGCGTGCCCAGCAGTTCAGCCAGCCGGCGACTCGATTGCGTGGACTCGACCGCCTGCTGCACCGCACGCTGGCTGCGATTGGCAAACTGGTCTATTGATATCGCGTTGTTGATCAGCGCAAAAATCAACGGCAGCGCCACCATCGCGAAGCCGACGACCAGCAGTTTGGGAAACGAATCAGGCTGCAGGAAACGCATGCACCGGCCTTCCCCAACCGCGCGGGATCAGGATCCCTGCTTGTTCTTGTCTGCGAGGACCTTGATCAGTCCGTCAACACCGGAACGCCGGATTTCCGTATTGAATGTGCCACGATAGCTGATGACCAGGCTGGCATTCTCCGCCACAATATCCGTGACCTTCCAGTCCTTGTCGGTCAGCGTCATGCGGTAGTCGATGCTCAACGGCGGGCGCCCCGGTTCCGTCACCACCGTACGCACGGTGGTGTAGTCCTCACCGGGTTTCAGATTCACCGGTTTGACTTCAACCTTGCGGTCCACGTTGGCAGCATCCGCAAGCGCGGCGGTATACGTGCGGACCAGCAGCGAACGGAATTCGTTCTCCAGCGTCTTCTGCTGCGCCGGCGTCGCGTCGCGCCAGGATTTTCCCATCGCAAGCTGCGTCATTGACCGGAAATCGAAATGCGGCAGCACTTTTTTCTCGGCAATATCCTGCAATACCCTACGGTCCTTGTTCTGTTTCAGGACCGCGAGAACATCATCGACCGTCGTACGCACCAGCACGTCGGGCGGCGTCTGGCCCCACACAGCGGACGCAATCGCCACACAGAAAACGAACAGTAATCCGGACAGGGCTTTCTTCATTTGTATATTTCCTTGTTCATCGCGAACCGCACGATACCGGCATTGGGCAGGTCATGACCACGAAATGTTCCGCAAATCCTGATTTTGTCGCCCGTTACCGTGCCAAAGGTCACGAATATGCCTATTAAACAACAATTTAATAATCATGTCCTCTACCCGCAGCAGCACAGCACGGCGTGTGATGGCGATCCGGCAGGCACGGCTTTGTTATGATCGTCGGGACTTTCCGCTCATCAGGAATTATCGTGAAATTGCTGCGTTACAGCTTGAAGCAGGAACCGCGGACACTGGCCCGCCTGGGCCTGCTGATCACGCCGGACCGGATCGCGGATCTGCGCGCCGGCTATGCACTGCATCTGACGCGCCGCGCAGGGCATCCCAAAGGCAACGAACTCGCTGAACTCTATATGCCGCGGTACATCACCGAGTTCCTGCACATGGGTGAGCAGGCGTGGATTGCGCTGGCCGATGCCTACACCTATCTCATCGATCTCATCGCCACCGAGCCGGATGCACTGGGCCTGAATCACGAACCGGTATTCCTGCCGCTTGCGCAATGCCGCGTTTATGCACCGGTACGCCCGTCCAAGCTCATCGCCGTCGGCCGCAACTATCCCGGTTACACCCAGCATCCGGGCAAGGCCCCGGGGAAGATTCCGACGGGATTCATCAAGACGCTGTCATCGATCGCCGGGCCCGGCCGCGACATCATCAAGCCGCGCATCACCCAGGCGCTGGACTGTGAAACCGAACTTGCCGTGGTCATCGGCAAGCGCTGCAAGGACGTGCCTGAAGACAAGGCCTACGACGTGATCGCCGGCTACACCATCGTCAACGACATCACCGCGCGCGATCTCGGCGCGCTGGAGAAACAGGGCGGGCACATGTTCCTCGCCAAGACCTTCGACACCTTCACGCCGCTGGGTCCGTGGATGATCACGCGCGACGCGATTCCCGATCCGATGCACCTGCGCATACAAACACGGGTCAACGGTGAGACGCGCCAGGACGGCAATACCCGCGATATGCTGTTCCCGATTCCGCAATTGATCGCGCATTTCTCGCAGATCACGCTGATGCCGGGTGACATCATTTCGACCGGGTCTCCGGGCGGCGGCGCGCTCGCCAATCCCGACTGGTTCCTCAACGCCGGTGACATCATCGAGTCCGAAATCGAAGGCATCGGCATCCTGACCAACGGCGTGGTCGACGAACCGCCGGGCTGAAGCCGGCGGCAGTTACCGCGACAGTTTTTCGATTTTCAGTTCGCCTGCCAGCTGATCCAGCGCGGCGAGCAGCGCCGGCGGCATCGGCACGCCATTCTTCTCGTTATCCGCACGCGTGGTGTGCGTACCCTCGCCGGGCAGACGGATACGATCGACACCGGG
>JAOUIN010000280.1 GCA_029883965.1 Betaproteobacteria bacterium | reverse complement strand
CAATCTCTTTCATGTTGGCAGCGGGCGCCGCGACTGCCGTGCCGATCCAGCCATGCCCCAGTCCCGCCAGCGCCAATCCCTGTAAAAATCCGCGTCGTTTCATGATGATTCTCCTTTGCTGTCGGACCGTGCATGGCACGGAAAATTCAGTAATGCTGCTGATTATCCCTTGGTCACCGGAACCGTGCTGTCCTTACAGCGGACCCGTGCGCACCGGCCGGATGCGCGATAATCGACACCTTCCCGCAGGAAATCCGCAGCCATGAAATGCATCCGTATCGAGCGTTACGGTGGTCCCGAAGTGTTGCAGCACGCAGACCTGCCTGCGCCGGTGGCGACTCCCGGCATGGTGCTGGTGCGCGTGCGCCATGCCGGCATCAATTTCATGGACATTCATACGCGCCAGGGCAAGTACGAAAAGTCGCGGACCTACCCGGTGCGGCTGCCGTGCACGCTGGGGATGGAAGGCGCCGGTGAGGTGGTTGCGGTCGGCGCCGGCGTGAACACGCATGCTGCGGGTGATCGCGTGGCCTGGTGCATCGTCTGGGGCAGTTATGCCGAATATGCGCTGGTGCCGGCCTGGCAGGCGGTCAAGGTGCCGGATGCAATACCGCTGGACTTGGCGGCGGTGTCGGTTTTCCAGGGTTACACCGCGCATTACCTCGCGCATGACGTCGGACAGCTCGGCCCCGGCAAGACCTGTCTGGTGCACGCTGCGTCCGGCGGCATCGGGCAGATCCTGATCCAACTGGCAAAACGCAGCGGCGCGCGAGTGTTTGCGACCACCAGCAGCGCGGACAAAGCTTCGGTGGCGCGCGAACGTGGCGCCGATGCGGTATTCTTTTATGACAGCGGAAAGTTTGCTGATGCAGTGCGCGAGGTCACCGGCGGGCAGGGTGTGGACGTGGTGTACGACTCGATCGGCAGGACTTCGCTGCGCGACAGTTTCCGCGCCGCGCGTACCCGCGGGCTGATCGTGAACTATGGCAATGTTTCGGGTTCGGTGACTGATCTTGATCCGCTCGAACTGGGCGAGGCCGGATCGCTGTTTCTGACGCGGCCGCGCCTGGCCGATCATTTGCGCGATGCCGCAGAAATCCGGCGCCGTGCGACCGATATTTTCAGCGCACTGCTCGACGGCACGCTCACCATCGACATCGCCGGGCGCTACACGCTGGAGAATGTCGCTGACGCGCATGCGGCCTATGAAGAGCGCCGCATCGTCGGCAAGCCTGTTCTGGATATCGATAAGTAACTTGTTGTTTTTATTGATAATTTATTTGATGCCCAGTTGATGGTCAGCAGACCATTTCCCCGCGCCCCGACCGATCAGATAGAGCATGGGTACGGCCCAGGTCAGATGCGTGGGCCAGGCATCGGGGTAAACGAAGATCTGGATCACCGCAGTCATGCCCAGCAGTGCGGCGGCTGACAGTCGCGTGCACAGACCCAGCACCAGCAGGATCGGAAACAGGTGTTCGGCGTAGGTCGCCATGTGCGCGGCGAATTCCGGCGGCAGCAACGGCACCTGGTATTCCTCGGCGAACAGGGTGTACGTGCTGTCCTTGATGGTCAGCAGGCCGTCGACCTTGGTGCGTGCTGAATAGAAAAAAATCGCAGCGACGCCGATGCGTGCGGCCAGGGCAATCAGGTCGTGGCTGATCCAGCCCTCCAACTGTTCCGCGAAGCGGTTCCAAGTGCCGCGCAAACCGCCGGCGCCTGCATCAGTCATGGTCGTTGTTGATGACATGGTTGTTCTCCTTGGTGAATCAGTCGTGACGGTCCAGCCGGCTGAACGCGCCGGCCTGCAGCAGGACTGAAATCAGCTGCGCCAGATCGGCGTGCGGATCGAATCCCAGTGCCGTCTTTGCGGCGTCTGCGACAGTGCCGCCGGCGGCGCAGGAGTCCAGAAATGCGCATCCCGCGCGATCCAGCCCGACCCATTGCACGGCGTCGTGCGGCCGGGTCAGCAGTGCCCCTTCGCCATGCCAGTCGATGTCGCCGTCAAAATTCTGGTCGCTGCGATTGCGTGACCAGATGGTGTAGGCGGGTGCGTCGTCAAACCACGCCCAGCGCGCCGCACTGTGCACCCGCAGGCCGAGACGAAAAAAATTCCCGGCGGCAAGCGCGTCGATGTCGCCGGCATCAAGCAGCGTATCGTCGGCGGCGGCATGTGCTTCGGTCCAGCAACGGTCAAGCCGGGCGGCGCCGGGCAAGTACGGCAATTCCGCCGCGGGTTCGAATCGTGCGAGAAAATCCGCAAAATCCTCACCGTAGTACAGCAGGGTGGACCGCTGCGGCAGTGTCGCGCGAACGTATATTGCGGCAGCAGCCCGGAACCATTCATCGCCGACCAGCCGCGCGACTGCAGGGTAATTCGCCTGCAACGCGTCGATGCAGCCTTTCATTACCGTGTTGCGGTAAACAGCGAACGCCGGCTGTGCGGTCAGCGCGGCAATGTCCGCGTGCTGCGGCTTCGTGACATCGAACAGCGCCAGCGCGAAACCGTCCTGGAACCGGGTCAGTGCGCCGGATGCGTTGCCGGTGATCATGCTGCCACCGCCATCGCGCCATGCAGAACAGCGGCAGCCCGCTCGCGCTCTGCCATCAATGCTGCGAATGCCGGTACATTGCCGTCGCGCTCGATCAGTGTCGGTTTCCTGCCGATGCGGCGGATCAGCCGCTCGTAGAGCGCCCACACCGCCGGCGCTACCGGCGCATCGTGTGTATCGACCAGCAGCGCCGTGCCGAGGTTGGGGTCATCGCTGTGTCCCGCAAGATGGATTTCCATCACGTGTTCTCCTGGAAAGGTGTCGATGTAGTCTTCGGCGGAATAACCGGTGTTGCGCGCGCTGACATACACGTTGTTGACGTCAAGCAGAAGCCCGCAGCCGGTGCGCCTTGCGAGTTCGCGCAGGAAATCAATCTCGCTCCAGGCATGGCCTTCGAGCTTCAGGTAATGCGACGGGTTTTCCACGGCGATGCGCCGCTGCAGCGCGTCCTGGGTGCGTGAAATGTTCGCCGCGATGCGCGTCAGCGCCTCGCCGGTTCGCGGAAACGGCAGCAGATCAGGATGGTAGGCGCCGCGCCAGGTCGACCAGGCGAGGTGTTCGGAGACCAGCGCCGGTTCGATGCGGCGGCACAAATCGGCCAGCTGTCCCAGATGTGCGGGATCGGGTTCGGCATCCGCAGCCAGCGACAAGGCGACGCCGTGCAGCGAAATCCCGTGTTCTGCACGGATAGCTTCCAGCCATGACAGCCGCGGGCCGCCGGCCACCATGTAATTTTCAGGGTGCACCTCGAACCACAACCCCGCCGCGCTGCAATCGAGCGCCGCGTCGTAATGCTGCGGTTTCAATCCCAGTCCGGCGGTGAGGAAGGTGGTCATGGTTACAAGGTGCTGGT
>JAOUIN010000028.1 GCA_029883965.1 Betaproteobacteria bacterium | reverse complement strand
CCCAGCCCTGCGGAGTCGGTGCAGAGTGATTCAGAAAATCATTGTTGCCGACATTGATGAAAAACTGCGCACTGGCGGAATGCGGTGCTGACGTGCGCGCCATGGCGACGGTATAGATATCGTTCTTGAGGCCGTTATTGGCTTCGTTCTGTACCGGATCGCGCGTGGCCTTCTGCTTCATCCCCGGCTCGAAGCCGCCCCCCTGGATCATGAAGCCGTCAATGACCCGGTGAAAAATGGTGTTGGTGTAATGCCCGTCATTCACATACTGGATGAAATTGGCGACGGTGTCCGGCGCTTTTTCCGAATCGAGTTCGAGGCTGATGATGCCGTGATTGGTGTGCAGCTTGATCATGGTGGATTCCTTGCTTTTCGGGTTACTTGGATTTCTGCGGTTTGGCCGCGGCGCCCAGAACGCGCGCGCGTTCTATGACGATCGGCTGGCGCGGTACATTCTGGTGCGGTCCGGTGGTTGCGGTGGGTGTCGCAATCATTTTCTGCACGACATCCATGCCCGAGGATATGCGGCCGAACACCGTGTAGCCATAACCTTTCTCGTCAGCCGACTTGAAATCGAGAAAATCGTTTTCGCTGACATTGATGAAAAACTGCGCCGTCGCTGAATGCGGATCCGCGGTGCGCGCCATTGCGACCGTTCCGGTTGCGTTGCGCAGGCCGTTGCCGGCTTCATTGCGGATCGCGGCGCGGGTCGGCTTCTGCTGGAGGTTCGGCGTGAACCCGCCACCCTGGGCCATGAAGCCGGGGATCACGCGGTGGAAGATGGTGCCGTCGTAAAAACCGTCGTTGACGTACTGCAGAAAATTCTCGACTGTTTTCGGTGCGTTTTCCGGATACAGTTCGATGACGATGGTGCCCAGCGTGGTTTTCATTTCCACTTTGGGATTGGCCGCGAGCGCCGCGGGAATGAGTGTCAGTGCAAGCAGCAGTGCAATCAGGTGTTTCATTTGTTTATCAATAAAAACAATAGGTTAAATAGAATCCGCTGACCGGGCCCCAGGGGAATCGGTTCAGGCCGCGCCTTCATGGACGATGCGCCACTGGCCGCCTTCGCGCTGCCAGTACTGGCGTTTGCGCATCTTGTTGCTGATGTTGCTGCTCGAGTAGTCCTGGTCAAACGTGACCACCGCGAGATTTTCATTGCCCGGGTAGAGGAACATGCTGACTCCGTCGACCTTGACCTTGATCCACGACTTGCCCGCATTGACCGCGCGTTTCTGATTTGCCCAGGTTGTCCGATCCTGTTTGCCCGTACTGAAGTCCGCTGCGTAGTGCTGCAGGTATTTTCCAGTGTCGCGGCTTTCCCAGTCCTGTCGCCAGGCATCCACGGACTGCCGCAGCGTTTCGCGCGTGTTCCGCGCAGCTTCCGGTTCCACCCACTCGATGCCGGATGTGATAATCACCGGCGTCACGCCCACCTGCACATGGGGCGTTATGGCCTGTAAATCCTCGTTGGTCAGCGCTACACAACCGTCGCTCGCCCGCGGCGGCCTGCTGTAAGTGTCGAAAGGCACGCCATGCAGCCAGATGCCGTGACCGTTGCGGCCGAGCCGGCGGTCCCATTCGTTCGGGTAATTGATCGGAAACGCGCCTTCGCCATAAAGCTCGCTTTGCGCGCCGTAGGCCCTGGTCAACTGGTCGCGCTGCATCTGGCGGGTGACGTGATACACGCCCAGCGGCGTTTTCTTGTCGCCTTCGCGCAGCTTCTCGATACCGTTGCGGCCGATCGTGGTGTAGTAGTCCGCAACATAACGCGGGGTGCCGTTGTGGTTCTCAAACACATAGAGCGTATATTTCGACGTATCGACGACAAAGGCGTATTTTTGCTCGGCGTTCAGTTCCAGCAGGTAACGCGGTACCTGTGTGCCCGGGCGTTTCTGTTCGTGGCGCACGAGCCGGGCGCGCGCTTCATCCTGCAGCTCGGCGATGAGATCGGCGGGTGCTTCCGAAGCGGCTCCGATGCTGCTGATGGGCCGGGCGCGTGCCATCAGCAGATCACCCTTGATCAAATGTGCCAGCCGAAAATTCGGATTGGTTTGCAGCACCTTGTTGATTTCGGTCAGCGCGATGTCGAACTGGGAGCCGGTGATCGCCAGCAGTGTCTGCGCCAGCAGGGCTTCGGGCGCGGCATGGCCGCCCGCAGGGCCGGAGCCGAGCAGATTTCCGGCCACTGATGAGAGCGGGCGATTGCCCAGCGCAAGTGTGGTCGAGGATGGCGTCAGCGCCGTGGCGATGATGGCCGTGGCCAGTGCGCAGGCGGGCAGGGTGCGCTTCATCCGCCTACCGTTTCCTGCTGGATCAGCCACTTGTCACCGGACCTGATCATGACCAGCGTTTTCCTGGCGTTGGCCTTGAAGGTATTGGATTGATAGTGCTGGCGGAACGTCACAGTCGCGCGATCAGCATCGCCGAAAGCGACCTTTGCCGACTCGATGCGCACTTCGATCTTGCGCGGCTTCGATACGAGTGCCCTGCGTTCTTTCTCCCAGTCCTTCCGCGGTTCGCCGTCGGGTGTCTTGAAATCTTTGGCATATCGGGCGAGATAAGCCTCGACATCATTGTTGGACCAGTCCGCCGCCCAGCCTTCGACTGCCTTCAATACGGCGTCGGCATTGTTGGCAGGCGGTGCGGTCTTGACCGGTTCCGGCGCTGTTGCTTTAACCGGTTCCGTTTTGACCGGCGCCGCTTTAACAGGTTCTTTGGCAGCTACGGCTACAGGTGAGGGCTTGGCTGCTACCACCGGTTTGGGTGTCGCCGCCGATGAGGGGGGTGGCGGGGCGTGCGCGATGGTCTTGGTCGCCGGTGCCGCAGCCTTGGGCGTGGTGTCGGTTTTTGCCACGGCCACCACCGGCGGCCGTGAGGTCGTGAACAGATCCTTGATCAGGTTGAGCTTGGTTTGTGCCGCCTGGTTGCTTTTGTCGAGCCGCAATGCCTTGTCGTAGGCCTGGCTCGCCATCTTGGCGTAAATGTCGCCCAGATTTTCATGTGCAGTGGCATAGCTCGGATGGGTGCGGATCGCCATTTCCAGTGCACTGCGCGCCTTGTCGTAGTCACCCTGCGATGCGTGGAGCACGGCCAGGTTGTTGTAGGGCTCCGGCAGTTCCGGATAATCCCTGGTCAGGTCCGTGAAAACGCGGATGGCCTCGTTCGGCTTGTTCTGCTCGGTGAGCAGTATGCCGCGAAGAAAACGCCCGCGGGCGTCCTTGGGTTTCGTTTTCAGATAGGCATCGACGCGCTCCATTGCGCGGTCGACCTGTCCCTGTTTGAGCAGTTGCTGCGCTTCCTGCAGATCGTCGCTTTGCGACATCGCCGGTGTCGCGAGCCCCACGCACACGACGATCACTGCGAGCCGTGCGGCAGCGTGCATGAAAGTCATCGTGCTATGATTCCAGTGGTCGTTGTTTGGGTGTTACACATGATTAATTTGACACTAGGTTGGCGACATTAGTCCTTGAATTTATGAGATTTTACCAAGAACAACCGCTAATTCAACCAACTCTTTTTTGCGGGTGTGCCTGAACCGCAATCCGTCCCGATACCGCGGGCCCGGCCAGGCCGGGAATTGCCGGAAAACGGGGTCTTCAAACTCCAGTTCATATGCTCAAAATCTACAATACCCTGAGGCGGGACAAGCAGGAATTTGTGCCCATCGAACCCGGCAAAATCCGCATGTACGTCTGCGGAATGACCGTGTATGACTACTGCCATCTCGGCCATGCGCGGGTGATGGTGATTTTTGACGTGGTGCAGCGCTGGCTGCGTGCTTCAAATTACGACGTCACCTATATCCGCAACATCACCGACATCGACGACAAGATCATCAAGCGAGCTCAGGAGAACCGTGAGTCGACTGCTGCGCTGACACAGCGGTTCATCAACGCGATGGACGAGGATGCTGCTGCGCTGGGCGTTGAGAAACCGGATGCCGAGCCGCGTGCGACCGAGTACGTGCCGGGCATGCTTGAAATGATCAGCGTGTTGCAGGACCGCGGTTACGCCTACCAGGCGACCGACGGCGACGTGAATTATGCCGTGCGCAAGTTTGAGGGCTACGGCAAGCTGTCCGGAAAATCGCTCGAAGACCTGCGTGCCGGAGAACGTGTTGCGGTCGACGCCGCCAAGCAGGATCCGCTGGACTTCGTGCTGTGGAAGCGCGCCAAACCCGGAGAGCCGGCGTGGGATTCGCCGTGGGGTGCGGGGCGCCCCGGCTGGCATATCGAATGCTCGGTGATGTCGAATGCGCTGTTGGGCAAACATTTCGACATCCACGGCGGCGGCCAGGATCTGCAGTTCCCGCACCATGAGAACGAAATAGCGCAGTCCGAAGGTGCGCACGGCGGCACGTTCGTCAACTACTGGATGCACAATGGCTTCGTCCGCGTCGACAACGAGAAGATGTCGAAGTCGCTGGGCAATTTTTTCACCGTGCGCGAGATCCTGAAGAAATACGATCCGGAAGTGGTGCGCTTTTTCATCATCCGCGCGCAGTACCGCAGCCCGCTGAATTATTCCGACGCGCATCTCGATGATGCCAGGCAGAGCCTGACCCGGCTGTACACGGCATTGAAGGGCGTGTCCGCGACCGTTGGCGATGTCGACTGGGATAATGCCTATGCCGCGCGTTTCAAAGTGGCGATGGACGACGACTTCAATACGCCTGAGGCCGTGGCGGTGCTGTTTGATC
This sequence comes from Betaproteobacteria bacterium, assembly GCA_029883965.1. Classification (GTDB taxonomy): domain Bacteria; phylum Pseudomonadota; class Gammaproteobacteria; order Burkholderiales; family SG8-41. The sequence goes on along the minus strand of JAOUIN010000028.1, from coordinate 11,177 downwards.
TGGCGAATGAGCTCAACAAATCGCAGTCCGCGGCGGATGCGGGACTGCTGAAGTCGCTGGCGGGACTGCTCGGTCTGTTGCAGCGCGAACCCGATGCGTTTTTGCAGGCAGGGCTGACGGACAGTGAATGGACGCCGGAGCGGATTGAGGCGGCGATTGTTGCGCGGGCTGCGGCGAAGAAGGGGAAGCAGTTTGCCGAGGCCGATCGCATACGCGATGAGTTGAAATCCGCGGGTGTGATTCTTGAGGATAGCGCTGCTGGCACAACCTGGCGGCGGAATTGAAATTTCTTGTCGCGAACCGGTAGGCATTCCGACGGTTTGTACCCCCCCTTGTGAGCTGCCGAGCAGCACAGTCAAGTCAGGGGATGTCGGCGAGGACTGTCTGAGTCCTTGCCGCGTAGCGGCAAGGGCGAGTTCCGCAGCCGCCTGACTTGGCGAGCAGCGCAGGGGAGCCCGCAGGGCCAGCGAGCCAGGGTCGCCTTCTCTTTGGTTACTTTCTCTTGGCGAAGCAAGAGAAAGTAACTAGCTGCCGGGCTACCCCCGGCGAATTAGGTGTGCTCGGCGGCTCACAAGGGGATAATTGTGGGTAGGTCGAATATTATTTATAAGTAATTGATTTTATTAATATTTTTTAAGGATTTCTCTGTGACCCGTATTGCCTCCGTCAAAGCCCACGCCGTTTCCGCGAAGCTCAAACATCCGCTGTGGACCGCGCATGAGGAGTTGCACAGTTCAAGCGTGGTGCTGGTTGAAATCAAGACCGATGACGGGTTGACCGGTATCGGGCAGATCCACGGTTCGCCGCTCAAGCTGATTTGCGAATACGTCGAAAAGCTCGGCGAGGTGGCGCGCGGCATGGATGCCCTGGCGCATGTTGCGGTGTGGGAGAAACTGTTTTCGCTGACGTCGCCGCGTGCGACCGGCATGGGCGGGCGCGACGGATTGCCGCAGCCGCTGTCGCGCGGGGACCGGCCGCAGATCATGGCGGCGATCGGTGGCATCGACAGCGCGTTGTGGGACATCAGGGGCAAGGCGATGAACCGTCCCGTATGGCAGTTGCTCGGCGGCGACGGCAAGCCGCTATTCACGTATGCCACCGGCGGGTATTACGAACTCGATGCGCCGTTGAAGGCCTGTGCCGATGAGCTGGCGGGTTTCGTCAAGAACGGCTATCGCGCGGTGAAGCTCAAAACCGCGGGGCTGAGCATTGAAAAGGAAGTGGAGCGCATCAAGATGACGCGCGCCGCGATCGGCAAGGACGTGCTGCTGCTGCTCGACATGAACGCGGCGTACGATCTGGAAGAGTGCATCAGGTTTGCGCATGCGGTGCAGCCGTACGACATCTACTGGCTGGAAGAGCCGCTGCACTGGTACCTGCAGCCGGCGGATTTTGTGACGCTGGCGAAAAACACGCCGATCCCGCTGGCGCATGGCGAGCGCGAGATGACGCGCTTCACCGCGCGCGATTTCATCACCAGCGGGTCGCTGGGTTTCATGCAGTTCGATTCCACGCGCTTCGCCGGCTTCACCGAATCGCTGCGCGTGAGCCATCTCGCCGAGCAGCACGGCGTACGCATTGCGCCGCACCTGGTGCCCGAGGTGCATGCTCACCTGGTGTCGGCGTTCCCGCGGCTGGGTTTCGGCGTGGAATCGCACGGTAATGCCGATCGAGATCCCTTGTGGTTTGAACTCTTTACCGAACGTGCGCAGGTCAGGGATGGTCAAGTGCATCTGAACGACCTGCCGGGATTCGGTTTTGAGATCGACTGGAAAACCGTAAAAAAATACGCAGCATGAGTCTGGCACATCGGTGATTGCAATAGTTTCTGGGAATCAACTCAAGGAATCAGTTCATGAATATCGTAGTCATGGCGGGCGACGACATCGGGCCGGAAATCATCGCTGCGGCGATGGCGGTGGTGAAAGCAGCGGATGCGGAGTTTTCACTGGGGCTGCGGTTTTCCGACATCGAAGTCGGCATGGCGAGTCATCGCAAGCATGGCACTACGCTGACCGACGCTGCACTGCAGGCTGCCATTGATGCCGATGGCGTGATTGTCGGCCCCTGTGGCATGACCGATTACCCGCCCCTGGCGAAGGGCGGCATCAATATTCCCGGCACCATCCGCAAGCGTCTCGACTTGTACGCCAACCTGCGGCCGGCGCGCAGCCGTCCGGGCATGCCCGACGCACGGCGTGACCTTGATGTGCTGATCGTGCGCGAGAACACCGAGGGTTTCTATTCCGACCGCACGATGTATCAGGGAATCGGCGAATTCATGCCGACCGAGGATGTGGCGCTGTCGGTGCGCAAGATCACGCGCCAGGGATCACGCCGGATCGCAAAGGTCGCGTTTGATTACGCTGCACGCCGCAGTAAACGCATCACGGCGGTGGGCAAGCGCCATGTGCTGCAGATGACCGACGGCCTGTTCATGGGCGAGGCCTATGCCGAGGCCAAGGCACACCCGGACATCGCGTTGAAGGAAATGGACATGGACGCGATGGCCGCGGACATCTACAGCCGGCCCGAGCGCCATGACGTGATCCTGATCACCAACATGTTCGGCGATATCCTGTCGAACCTTGCCGTAGCGCTGTCCGGGGGGCTGGGACTGGCCGCGGCGATCAACGCCGGTGACAAACACGCCATTGCCAATGCCGGCCACGGCTCGGCCCCTGATATTGCCGGCAAGGGCATCGCCAATCCCAGCGGCATGATTCTGTCCGCGGCGCTGCTGCTTGAGTGGCTGGGCATGCGCCACGGTAAGCCGGCGTTTCAGCAGGCTTACCGTGCGATCCAGCTGGCGGTCGATGCCGCCCTGGCCGACGCCAACGCACGTACCGGGGATCTCGGCGGCAAGGGCAACACAAAATCGTTTGCCGATGCCGTGGTGAAAAAACTGCGCAGTTCGAAATTGCAGACGGCGGTTGCCGGTTGACGGCAAGCATGAGCCCGACCTATTGCATAACTAAAACCACGAGGAGAGCGCCATGAAACGATCCATTATCAGCATGACCCTGTTGGCGGCTGCAACCTGCGCAGCCTGGACGGGCGGCGCGACAGCGGCGGATGCCTATCCGGCCAAATCCATCCGTTTCCTGGTTGGCTACGCCCCCGGCGGCGGGACTGACACGATGGCACGCACAGTGGCGATGAAGCTGAGTGACAGCCTGGGGCAGCAGGTCATCGTCGACAACCGGCCCGGCGCGAATGCGAACCTCGCCGCTGAAATCGCTTCGAAGGCGACGCCCGACGGTTATACGGTGATGTTCATTTCGGTGTCACACGCCATCAGCAAATCGTTGTACAAAAAGCTCAGCTACGACCTGGTGCGCGATTTCACGCCGCTGATCAATATCTCTTCGGTGCCGATGTTCGTCGTCGTGCCGCCGTCTTCAACGCCGAAAAGCGTCGCCGACGTTATTGCGCTGGCAAAAGCGAAATCGATCAATTACGCATCTTCCGGTGACGGCAGCCCGGAGCATATTGCCGCGGAACTGCTGAAAAGCATGGCGAAGATCAACATCACGCATGTGCCGTACAAGGGTGGCGCACCGTCAGCGGTTGCATTGATTTCGGGTGAAGTGCAGCTCGGATTCAATACCGCGCCGGTAGCCGTGCCGCACATCAAGTCGGGTCGCATGCGCGCGCTGGCCGTGACCAGCGCTAAACGCAATCCTGCGCTTCCCGATGTGCCGACCGTGGCCGAGTCGGGCGTGCCGGGTTACGACATGATCAACTGGTATGGCGCCGTCTTGCCGACCGGAACGCCGGCCAACGCGATCAACCGGCTCAATACCGATATCAACAAGATACTGAAGCTGCCCGATGTGCAGCAGCGGCTGGCCAGCCTCGGTGCCGATCCGTTGGGTGGAACCGCAGCGAGCTTCGGCGCCTATATAAAATCCGAGATCGCGAAGTACGAAAAAGTGGTCCGCGAGGGCAAGCTGAAGCAGCAATAACGCAATCTGCATAAAAAAGCCGGCGCATGCGCCGGCTTTTTTTGTGTCCGCGTTTTGACTATTCCGCGAAGAACGCCTTGACGCGATCCATCCAGGACTGGGCCCGCGGATTGTGACGGCCGGTGTCCTTGCTGCTGATGGCCTCGAACTCCTGCAGCAGTTCCTTTTGCCGTGCCGTCAGACTGACCGGGGTTTCGACCACCACGTGGCACATCAGGTCGCCGTGGCTGGTGGAACGCACACCCTTGATGCCCTTGCCGCGCAGCCGGAATATTTTTCCGCTCTGGGTCTCGGAGGGGATTTTGATCTTGGCGTAGCCGTCGAGAGTCGGGATTTCGATTTCGCCACCGAGTGCCGCCGTGGTGAAGCTGACCGGCATTTCGCAATGCAGGTCGTTGTGATCACGCGTGAACACGCTGTGCTGCTTGATCTGCATGACCACATAGAGGTCACCCGACGGGCCGCCATTGACGCCGGCTTCGCCTTCGCCGGACAGCCGGATGCGGTCACCGTCATCGACGCCGGCCGGAATTTTGACAGCCAGCGTCTTGTGTTTCTTGACGCGACCGCCGCCGGAGCAGGTGCCGCAGGGGCTGGCGACCATCTTGCCGGTGCCATGGCAGCGCGGGCAGGTCTGCTGGATCGAAAAGAAACCCTGTTGCATGCGCACCTGACCGTGACCGCCGCAGGTCGTGCAGGTCGTCGGTTGCGTGCCGGGTTTGGCGCCGGTGCCATGGCAGGTTTCGCATTCTTCCATCGCCGGAATGCGGATGCGTGTTTCAGTGCCGCGCGCAGCGTCTTCGAGCGAGATCTCGAGGTTGTAACGCAGATCGGCGCCGCGAAACACGGTTGAACGCTGGCGGCCGCCACCGCCCGCACCACCACCGAAGATGTCGCCGAAGATGTCGCCGAAGGCATCGGCAAAGCCGCCCATGCCCGCACCGCCTGCGCCTGCCGCCGAAGGATCAACGCCGGCATGTCCGAACTGGTCATAGGCCGCGCGCTTCTGCGGTTCAGTCAGAACCTCGTAGGCTTCCTTGGCTTCCTTGAAGTTTTCTTCCGCCTTGGGATTATCCGGATTGCGGTCCGGATGCCATTTCATGGCGAGCTTGCGGTACGCCTTCTTCAGATCATCCTCGGAAGCGTCGCGGTTTACGCCCAGCACTTCGTAATAGTCTTTTTTTGCCATTTATTCCCGTTACCCTGAATAAGCCAAAGGCGCAGGGCGCGGAGGGGTTTCCCCAAGCACCTCTGCGCCCCGGCTGCGGACGTAATACGGTTTACTTCTTGCCGTCTTTCACTTCCTCGAATTCGGCATCAACCACGTCGCCTTCATCTTTCTTCTTGCCATTGCCGGCCGGTTGCTCACCGCCTGCCTGTCCGGCACCGCCGGCCGCAGCACCTTCCTTCGCCTGCTGGTCCTTGTACATCTGCTCGGCCAGTTTGTGCGCTGACTCTGCCAGCGTTTTGGTCTTGGCTTCGATGTCGGCCTTGTCTTCGCCCTTGATGGCTTCCTCGGCTTCCTTCAGCGCGGCTTCGATCCTGCCTTTCTCGTCGGCGTCGACCTTATCGCCATGCTCCGCCAGCGATTTCTTAACGCTGTGGATCATCGCATCGCACTGGTTACGGGCATCGACCAGCTCGCGCAGTTTCTTGTCTTCCTCGGCATTGGCCTCGGCATCCTTGACCATGCGCTGGATCTCTTCTTCCGACAGACCCGAGCTCGCCTGGATCTTGATCTTGTTTTCCTTGCCGGTGGCCTTGTCCTTGGCCGACACGTGGAGGATACCGTTGGCGTCGATGTCGAACGTGACCTCGACCTGCGGCATGCCGCGCGGTGCCGGCGGTATGTCGGTCAGGTTGAACTGGCCCAGCGACTTGTTGGCCTTGGACATCTCGCGCTCGCCCTGCAACACATGGATGGTCACCGCGCTCTGGTTGTCTTCGGCGGTCGAGAACACCTGCGATGCCTTGGTCGGGATCGTGGTGTTTTTCTGGATCAGCTTGGTCATCACGCCACCCAGCGTTTCGATGCCCAGCGACAGCGGGGTCACGTCGAGCAGCAGCACGTCCTTGACGTCGCCTTTGAGCACGCCGGCCTGGATGGCAGCGCCCACGGCAACGGCCTCATCGGGGTTGACGTCCTTGCGCGGCTCCTTGCCGAAAAAGTTCTTCACCGCTTCCTGCACCTTGGGCATGCGCGTCTGGCCGCCGACGAGAATCACGTCGCTGATGTCGGAGAGTTTTACGCCGGCATCCTTGACCGCGATTTCGCAGGGCGTGATCGTGCGCGTGATCAGTTCCTCGACCAGGGATTCGAACTTGGCGCGGGTGATCTTGATCGCCAGATGCTTCGGGCCCGACTGGTCGGCGGTGATGTAGGGCAGGTTGATCTCGGTCTGCTGTGACGACGACAGCTCGATTTTCGCTTTTTCCGCGGCATCCTTCAGCCGCTGCAGCGCGAGCATGTCCTTCTTCAGGTCCACGCCGGATTCCTTCTTGAATTCCTCGCACAGGTAATCCATCAGCCGCTGGTCGAAGTCTTCGCCGCCTAGGAAAGTGTCGCCGTTGGTCGACAGCACCTCGAACTGGTGCTCGCCCTCGACTTCGGCTATCTCGATGATCGACACGTCGAACGTGCCGCCGCCGAGGTCATACACCGCAATCTTGCGGTCGCCCTTCTGCTTGTCCATGCCGAAGGCCAGTGCCGCCGCGGTCGGCTCGTTGATGATGCGCTTGACGTCGAGGCCCGCGATGCGGCCGGCATCCTTGGTCGCCTGGCGCTGCGAGTCATTGAAGTACGCGGGCACCGTGATCACGGCTTCGGTGACCGGCTCGCCGAGATAATCCTCGGCGGTCTTTTTCATCTTGATCAGCACCTGTGCTGAGACTTCCTGTGACGCGATTTTCTTGCCGCGCACTTCCACCCAGGCGTCGCCGTTATCGGCCTTGACGATCTTGTAGGGCATCAGCGCGATGTCCTTCTGCACTTCTTTTTCCTCGAAGCGCCGGCCGATCAGCCGTTTTACGGCATAGAGCGTGTTCTTCGGATTGGTTACCGCCTGGCGTTTGCCCGGAGCACCGGTGAGGATTTCGTCATCCTCCATGTACGCGACGATCGACGGCGTAGTGCGCGCGCCTTCGGAGTTCTCGATGACCTTCGGCTTGCCGTTTTCCATTACGGCCACGCATGAATTCGTGGTGCCCAGGTCGATGCCTATGATCTTGCCCATGTCGTTACCTCGTTCCCAAAAAAGTTGTTGCGCCGGAGATATTTTTAACTAATTGAATTTATTCAATTATTTATCAAAAGTCGCCGGCAGTTTCGATAATAAGTTGATATGTAATCTGGGGCTGCAGTCGTGATTTTCAAGCGTCCGCGGCTTTTGCGACCATGACCATGGCCGGTCGCAGTACGCGGTCGTTGAGCAGGTAACCTTTCTGCAATACCTGCACCACGGTATTCGGGGCGGCATCCGACGCCACCATGCTGATCGCCTGGTGGCGGTGCGGATCGAATTTCTCGCCGACCGGATTGACTTCGGTGATATTCGATTTTTCGAACGCGGCGGAAAGCTGTTTCAGCGTCAGTTCGACGCCGCTTTTCATGCTCTCGACGGTAGCGCTTTCGACCGCCAGCGCAGCCTCAAGACTGTCCTTGACGGCCACCAGTTCACCGGCGAAATTTTCGACAGCGTACTTGTGGGCGTTGGCGACGTCGAGCATCGCGCGCTTGCGCACGTTCTCGGTCTCGGCTTTGGCACGCAGCCAGGCATCGTGATGTTCCTGCGCATCAAGCTCCGCCTTGCGCAGCAGCTCTTCGGTGGAGGGCATGGTGTCCGGCGCCGCTTTGCCGGCTTTGTCGGCGGCGGTTTCGGGGGTGCCTTCGGGGGTATTCTCGGGTTTTTGGTCCAGCGATTCCTGCGACATGACGTTTTTTGGTGTTGATGGATGAACTGTTTGCAACTGGGGGCGGCGCCCGGAATTTCAAGGCCGGATTCAGGGTGATCGCACGGCCCGCAAGGGATATTTTATAACCTGTTGTTTTTATTGATATTTTATGCCTGACTCGAGTGATATCCACGACCTCAGGGGCGAGCGTGCCAGCCACGTCACCGGCGCGGCGCTGGATTGCGTCAAGGCGGTGCGCCCCGGCACCGCGGTCACGCTGATACTTGCGCAGGAGCCGTCGCTGCTGATGGCCAGCCTCAACCTGCAGCTGCGCGAAAACCTGGCGTGGGAAATCGTCGAGGCCGACGGCGCATGGCGTGTCACCGTGAGCCATCGCAGCGACATTGCGGCGACCGATGTGCTGACCTTGCTGGCGGCCGATCACAAGCGCATCGATGGTCTGCTGGCGCAGGCACTGGGGCTGCTCAATCACGGAAAAGTGGATGCGGCAGTGCCGCTGCTGCGGGCGTTTGTGATCGCACTCAACCGGCACGTCGCGTTCGAAGACGACGAACTCGCAGTGAGCCTGGGTGCGGCGCAGTCGTCGACGGACCAGCCGGCGGTGATCATGCTGCGCGAACATCGCGACATCGCGCAGCAGTTGTCTTTGGTCGAGGAGGTGCTTGCGGTGGAGCCGGTGGATGGTTCGGAACTGAGTGTCTACTGCGCGATACTTTCGGGAACACTGGCGAAGCACGAATATCGCGAAGAGCACAATCTGTTTCCGTTGTGGCGGGTGGCGCTGGGGCGACGGAGTGAGGGGGAGCGGTCTGCGTTGCTTGAGCGCGCGCGAATGGCGTTGACGACCCCGTAAGTTCGAGCTGAACGCCGGGGGCGGCCCGGCGGCTCACAATGGGGAGTGTTTAAGGGGAAAATTTTTCCTGCGTTTTACTTGTATGAGTTTTCCTGTTGTTCCGTCTGCAGGCGCATGGCTTCAGCGGCGGCATCCAATTTTTTCTGTACGTTCTCCTTGGTCTTTTCGCCGGCTTCCACTTCCTGTTTTTTGATTGCGGCGCCGGTGGCCGCGGTGGTGGCGACTTCGGCGCCGCATGCTGTGAGCACGACGGCGGTTATCGTGGCGAGTAGTGTTCTCATGAGATGCTCCCGATCAGGTTCGTAAACTAAATGCAGTGCGGGTGGTCAGACTTCATGTGCCTGGTGAATCACGGTGCGTTCTGCGCTGATTGCTATTATTCACGCTTTATCGATCAAGAAAACGGGGAGTCATGGAAAACGAAGCGGAAGACATCAACGGAAACCCGGTTTTCGTCGGCAGCCGCGTCCGGGTGCTGAGAATCAAGGATTCGGTGCTGGCGCAGTTGTCCGAGGCCGATGCGGAGGCCACGCGCGCGATGTTCGGCTCGGTGCTGGAGGTCAATGAAATCGACGAGTTCGGCGGCGCCTGGGTGGAAGATACCTGGACCGCAGCCGACGGAGCCTCAGTCACGCATTCGCTGGGTCTGGGGCCGCAGCAGATGGAGTTGGTGCAGGACGGGGATGAGGATGCCGGTGAGGATTCAGGCGAACCGGACGAAGATTCGGGGCGGGACTAGGGGCCGGCCTGGTACGTAGTGCCGGTACCGTGTTTCATGGATGCTGTGCGAGGAACTGCAGCAGTTCTGTCGTGCAGGCTTCCGGCACGATGTGATGCACCATGTGGTATTCGGTCGGCAGGTGCACCAGTTTGAAATTCTTCAGGTGGGTGGTCAGCAGTCGTTCCTGTTCGGCATCGGTAATCGGGCCACCGGTGGGGTAGAGGCCGAGCACGGGACATTGCACTTTCGGCAGCCAGTCCAGCGCATTGGCCTCGTTGACCAGTTGCACCAGCCGCAGCAGCACTTCGATGTCGCCTTTGGCGAATTCATCGGCATACCAGTCGAAAAAACCTTCGTCCATGTCCGGCGGGAATCGCGTCGAACGGTTGGTCGTGTCCACCCATTTGCGTATGCCCATGTCGCGCATCGCGTCAGTGCGCGAGCCGTGCTTCAGGGCGTAGCTCGCTTTCATTTTGTCGCTGATGTAGACCGGGGTGGCTGCGATGGTGAGCGTGCGCACCAGTTGCGGATGTGATGCGGCCAATCCCAGCCCGATGATGCCGCCCGAGGATTCGCCGACGTAATGCACGCTGTCGACGCCGAGGTGGTTGATGATGGCGACGAGGTCTTCGACGCAGCGTTCTTCGGTGAGTCCGGTGGCCAGGTCGAAGTCGCGGCCTGATTCGCCCAGGCCGCGCATATCGGGGCGCACGACGCGGTAGTGCCGGGCGAGGGCGGGTATCCACTGAAACCAGAATTTTCCCGAACGGCCGTTGCCGTGCTGCAGCAGCACAACCGGGGCGTTGCGCCACGGGTCGGTGAAATCGTCAACAACGTAATGCAGAAGCGGCTGGCCTGCTCTTTCGACGAACGGCATCCGTTTACCTTTTCGCGCCCAATTGCAAGGCGCGGTCGCGCGAGGCCTGCAGGTGGTCGGGTGTCGCGGCCGTGGTCCAGCCCAGCACGTTTTTCAGCACGATGTCCGTCAGCGCGTGCAGCCAGTCATCGCGCTCGTTGAGGCAGGGGATGTAGTGCAGTTCCTTGCCGCCGGCCTTGATGAAGTCCTCTTTGGCTTCGATTGCGATTTCCTCCAGCGTCTCGAGGCAGTCGCTGACGAAGCCGGGGCACACGACATCTACGCGTCCGACGTTCTTTCCGGCCAGATCTTTCAGCACTTCGGAGGTATAGGGCTTGAGCCATTCGGCACGGCCGAAACGCGACTGGAAGGCGACAGTGTAAAAATCGGGTTTGAGTCCGATCTGCTCGGCGATCATGCGGCCGGTTTTGAGGCATTCACAGTGGTAGGGATCACCCAGGTCCAGCGTGCGTCGTGGCACGCCGTGAAAACTCAGCACGAGATGATCGCCGCGGTAATGCTTGACCCAGTAGTCGTTGATGCTTTGGGCCACGGCCTTGACGTAGCCCTCGTTGTCGTGAAAGTGCTTGACGGTGCGCACCGCGGGCTGGTCGCGCATTTTGGCCATGGCTGCAAATGCGGCATTGAAGGCCGTCGCCGTCGTGCTCGCCGAATACTGCGGATACAGCGGCAGCAGCAGGATGCGGTCGCATCCCTGCGCTTTGAGCATGTTCAGTTTGTCGCTGATTGCCGGTTTGCCGTAGCGCATTGCATATTCAACGACATGGGGCTGTTTGAGCCGCTCGCCGAGATAGCCGCGCAGCATGTTGGTCTGGGTCGCCGTGTGCGCTTGCAGTGGCGAGCCTT
>JAOUIN010000238.1 GCA_029883965.1 Betaproteobacteria bacterium | reverse complement strand
TGGCATCTGCAATTCCCGCGCAAACTCCCAGTGATCGTCCACTGACACTGGCACAGGTCATCAGCGATCTGATCACCGACAAACTCGTACCCAAGGATGACGCGGAAAAGCTGGTTGCCAATCGACGCTACAGTCGCACCGACGTACACCCGCTGGTCATCATCGCCGACCAGAAATGGAAAGACCCCAATAATCCGCGCAAGCTACTGGGCCTGGAGACGCTGACGCAGTGGCTGGCGGAAAAATCCAGCCTGCCCTATCTGCATATCGACCCGTTCAAGATCGACTTCACCGCAGTGACCAAGGTGATGTCGAACGCCTACGCCGCGCGCTACAAGATCCTGCCGGTGAGCGTCACGACCCGTGAAGCCACCATCGCCACAGCCGAGCCCTGGGTGCGGGGCTGGGAGGATTCGCTGAAACAGGTGCTGCGACTCGACATCAAGCGCGTCGTCGCCAATCCGGTAGACATCCAGGGTTACATCGTCGAGTTCTACAACCTTGCGCGTTCGGTCAAGAGCGCGTCGGACAAGGACAAGGGCGCGACGTCCGATATCGCCAATTTCGAACAACTGGTGCAGCTGGGTCGCAGCGGCCAGCTCGATGCCAACGACCAGCACATCGTCCATATCTGCGACTGGCTGTTCAACTACGCATTCGAGCAGCGTGCCAGCGACATCCATCTCGAACCGCGCCGCGAAGCCGGCAATGTCCGCTTCCGCATCGACGGCGTGCTGCATCAGGTCTACCAGATCCCGACGCCGGTGATGACAGCCATGACCTCACGCATCAAGGTGCTGGGGCGCATGGACGTCGTCGAAAAACGCCGGCCGCAGGACGGCCGCCTGAAAACGGTGACGCCTGACGGCGCCGAAGTCGAATTGCGGCTGTCGACCATGCCCACCGCATTCGGCGAAAAAATGGTGATGCGGATTTTCGATCCGGAAAACCTGGTCAAGGATTACAAGGAACTCGGGTTTTCCGACGAAGAAGAAAAAAAATGGACGCAGATATCGACTGCGCCCCACGGCATCATCCTCGTCACCGGACCCACCGGTTCCGGCAAGACCACGACGCTGTATTCGACACTGAAAGAACTGGCCAAGCCCGAAGTCAATGTGTGCTCGGTCGAAGACCCGATCGAAATGGTGGAGCCTTCGTTCAACCAGATGCAGGTGCAGACCGCCATCGGCGTCGATTTCGCTTCGGGCATACGCACGCTGATGCGCCAGGACCCGGACATCATCATGGTCGGCGAGATACGCGATCTTGAAACCGCCGAGATGGCAATCCAGGCCGCGCTGACCGGCCACCTGGTGCTGTCGACACTGCACACCAACGATGCCCCGGCGGCGGTGAGCCGTCTGCTCGATCTCGGCGTGCCGCCCTATCTGCTGCAATCCACGCTGCTGGGCGTGATGGCCCAGCGGCTGGTGCGCACGCTGTGCCCGCACTGCAAGTCCAAACACGATTACGACGACGATGCCTGGGATGCACTGGTCGCGCCTTGGAAAGCCGCCAATCCCAAGGGTGCGACCTACATCAACAACGGTTGCCTGGAATGCCGCATGACCGGCTACATGGGCCGCATCGGCGTCTATGAAATGATGATCATGTCGCCGGTACTGCGCGAGCGCGTGGTCGCGGCGGCCGACCTCGACGCGCTGCGCGATGCCGCCTACAAGGATGGTATGAAGCCGCTGCGAATCAGCGGCGCGATGAAAATTGCCTCCGGCCTGACCACCATCGACGAAATCATGAAAGTCGCACCGCCTCCCGGCGGCGACCGGCGCAAACAGGCGCGCTGATTTCGCAGCGCAAGAATCGGGTCGCCAACAACGCCGGTGGATCCTATGCTGCGGGACATGGATCAATCCCGGGACTACCAACGGATCACCCGTACCATCACCTGGCTGCAGTCGCAGACTGCGGCACAGCCCGATCTCGCCGATATGGCACGACATGCAGGTCTCAGCACAGCGCATTTTCAGCGCCTGTTCACCCGCTGGGCCGGTGTCAGTCCCAAACGCTTCCTCCAGTTTCTGACCGTTGAGGATGCCAAACGCCGGCTCGGCGATACACGCAACACGCTGGATCTCGCCGCCGACGTCGGCCTGTCGGGTTCGGGACGGCTGCACGACCTGTTCGTCGCGATGGAGGCCATGTCGCCGGGTGAAGCGCGGCTGGGCGGAGCCGGCCTCGACATCCGTTACGGCACACACAACACCCGGTTCGGCCCGGCACTGATAGGCACAACCGCCCGTGGCGTCTGCGCATTGCATTTCATCAATGACGGCTGCGCGGGCCCGGAAGTCCTGCGGAAGACCTGGCCGCAGGCCCGCCTGCAACACGACCCGGCTGCCACCGCGGTCATCGCCCGGCGGATATTTGCGCCGCTGGCCGTGGCACCGCGGCGACCGCTGTCGCTGCTGGTCAAGGGGACGAATTTCCAGATACAGGTCTGGCGCGCATTGCTGGCGCTGCCTGCAGGCGCAGTGACAACCTACGGCGATCTCGCCCGTGCACTGGACATGCCGGCCGCAGCTCGTGCCGTCGGCACTGCCATCGGCACCAATGCAATCGCGTACCTGATCCCCTGCCATCGCGTCATCCGCGCCACCGGCACGCTGACCGGATACCGCTGGGGCCCGGAACGCAAGGCCGCAATGCTGGCCTGGGAAGCGGCACAGTCAGTCGAGCGGTAGCAGCGCCTGCAAACCGGTCTCGCCGGCAATGCGCTTGAGGTCGGTGATGGTGTCGTCGGGAAACTCAATGCCCTGCCTGCGGTTGCGCGCGTCGTTGCGCGCCTCCATCTCTCCGGGATAAAACACCTCCTCATAACCCTGCGCCAGCGGCACCGACTTGATCTCGGCGATGAACTCTTCCATGCGCGCGTTGAATTCGGCCAGCGGCTGCATCGCTTCGATGTTGACCGCCATCATGAAATGGCCGCAGTTGCTTTTCTCGGCGGTCTTGTACGGGCTGTGTACCGCGGAGAGAAAACCGCTGCCGGTCAGCACACCCGACATCATGTCCACCATCGCCGCAATCGCGTAACCCTTGTGGCCTGCCATCGGCAGGATGATGCCGTCGATGGCCGCCTGCGGATCGGTGGTCGGCGCACCGTCGGCGGCAATCGCCCAGCCCTCGGGTATCGGCTCGCGTTTGTTGCGTGCAAGGTAGATCTTGCCGCGCGCAACCCCGGTGTTCGCCATGTCGACCACGAACGGCGCATGCCGGCCCGCCGGTGCGGCGATCGACCACGGATTGGTGCCGACGATTTTTTTGCGCCCGCCCCACGGCGCCATCGCCGGTCCGCCGTTGGAAGTCAGCATCATCACGCATCCCGCACGCGCCCCCATCAGCGTGTAATACATGCAGGTGCCGAAATGGTTGGACATGCGCACGCCGACGGCGGCGATGCCGTGCACCTTCGCGCGTTTGATGGCCTCTTCCGCAGCAAGCCGGGTCAGCACATGGCCGACGCCATCGTGGCCATCGATCACCGCAAGACCGCCGGCATCGACGACAAACTCCGGCTGTGTCACCGCATTCATGACCTTGTTGCGCAATCGGTCCAGATACCAGCCCAGCCGCAGCACACCATGGGACTGATGCCCCCACAGGTCCGCCTGTACCAGCGTGTCGGCAATCAGCCGCGCGTCCGGTTCCGGCACCCCCTGCCCGGCATACACGGCCGTGGCAAAATTCAGGAGTGCGGCGGGATCGACAGGAGCATGGGCCATGGTTTTTCCGGTTGATGTGCGTCCGCGGATTCTAGAGCAACGCCCCCGCACCCACCATCCACCATCCACCATCCACCATAAGCAGAACGCGATCCGGAATCACACATGAAAAATTCCCTGCAAGCGGGCCTCACCCATCAGTTCAAATATACGATTCCGCCGGACAAGACCGTGCCGCACCTCT
>JAOUIN010000237.1 GCA_029883965.1 Betaproteobacteria bacterium | reverse complement strand
GGCCAAGCCTCAGACCGCGCACAAGGTCTCCGCCGTGACTTTCCCCGGCAGCTCCTGTCGGGTAAAACCAAACGGCCGCACCAGTTCGAGGTGCCGTGTAGTGCCGACAAATCCCGACAGCACACCGTTGAACGCATCGAGCAGTTCGACATCCATCTTGCGAAAGCCGAATGCACCGTACCCCTGCACCGCCACGCCGTCGATCACCGGATCGACAAACGGCGCTGCACGCTCCAGTCCGCCTGCGCTGCGCGCAAGCAGATCATTGACGGTCAGGCTGGTCGCCGCATATGCCTCCGCGCGGCCGGCGCCCACGCCTTCCATCGCACTAACCGCATCCGGAAACACGACGACGCGATCGTCGGGCACACCGGTACTGCGGGCGTAGCTGCGCTGCACCGCCCCCGCCACCACGGCGAGGCGCACGCGCGGCTTTTGCACCACGTCAGCATAACTGTGAAGGCGGTGCGGATTGCCCCGTGCGACGATGAACGCTTCGCCGACGCGGTAGGTCGGATCGGAAAATGCGATCTCGCGGCAGCGTTCCGGCAGGATGTACATGCCCGCGGCAATGATGTCGAAACGCCGCGCCTTCAATCCCGGGATCAGCGATCCGAACTCGGCCAGTACGCCTTCGACCTCCTTGATGCCCAATTCGGCGAGCACCATGCGGGCGATTTCGGACGCCTCCCCCGTCACGCGGCTCGCCGCGGTGTCGTAATAGGCATACGGCGCCTCGTTGGCGTAGCCGATGCGCAGGCGGCCCTGGCGGCGTGCCCACTCCAGTGTGCTGATCTGCGGCTCGCGCCCGCCGTTTCCCTGGCCGCAGCCTGCGGTGAACGGCAGCAGCACCGTGCCGGCGAGACCCGCCAGGAATGCCCGGCGCGGCCGCAGGCAGCCCGCCGCCCCGTGCCCGTTATCGCTCAAGATTGCCGCGGTTCGACGCGTTCCAGCAGCGCAACATCATCGCGTGCCGCGACGAACTCCGGACGCGGCCGCAGGCCAGCCTGCGGATCGCGCAGGTGATTTTCCACGCTGTTGTAGACGCAGAACAGGTTGGCACGCGGAAACGGCGAAATGTTGCTGCTCGAGCCATGCATGGCATTGCAGTCAAAAAACAGCACCGATCCGGCAGGGCCCTTGGCCGACTGCAGGCCGCCGCGATCGACCAGAAAATCGAGACTGGTCGGATCCGGCACTCCGTATTCCTGCCTGCGCAGGGATTTCTTGTAATGATCGACCGGCGTGCGGCCGATGCACGAGATGTAATGCATATGTGAACCGGGCACCAGCATCAACGGTCCGTTGAACTCGTTGTTCTCGGTAAGCAGCACCACGCAGCTCACAGCGCGCATGCGCGGCATTCCGTCCTCAACATGCCAGGTTTCAAAATCGGAATGCCAGTAGAACTCCTTGCCGGCATAACCGGGCTTCAGGTTCACGCGCGACTGGTGCACATAGACGTCACTGCCGAGTATCTGCCGCGCCACGTCGAGCAGGCGGCCGTCCCGCACCAGCCGGTCAAAGACGCGGTTAATCCGGTGCACCCGGAACACCGAACGCACATCACGGCCGTCGGGCTCGTAAACCGCTTCGGGGCGGCGCTCGCGACCGCTGGCCTCGACGAGTTTGTTTGCTTCGTGCAGCAGGCCTGACGCTTCCGTCTCGCTCAACAAGCCGCGCAGCTGAATAAAACCGTTCTTGCGGTAGCCGCGCAACTGATGCTCCGACAGTGCAAACTCACCCTGAGCGTACGGCCCCGGGTACACCACCGGATCCTGCCGCAGGATGATCGCGGCCTCGTTATCGGTACGTGACTGGTAGATGTCTGAAACCAGAACCATTCTTAATTCTCCTTGCTCCGTATTACTCCGCGACGTCTGCCAGCAACGGGTAGACGCCCTTCTCATCATGCACTTCGCCTCCGGTCAGCGGCGGATTGAACACGCACACCAGCCGCATGTCCTCGTGGGCACGCAGATAATGTTCATCGTGGTCATCCAGCGCATAGACAACGCCGGGCCTGATCGCGTGCACCCTGCCGTCCGCAACAGTCTCGATTTCGCCGGAGCCCTCAATGCAATACACGGCCTCCAGATGATTCTGGTACCAGATGTGCGTCTCGGTTCCGGCAAAAATCGTGGTTTCGTGCAGCGAAAACCCCATGCCGTCGCGCGCCAGCAGCAGGCGCCGGCTGACCCAGTTGGAAGTTTTGACATCCAGTGCCGTGCCCTTGATGTCGTCGAGCCTGCGGACGATCATCGCGCCGCCCTGAAGTTGATGTATTTGACCTTGCGGTCGGTGCCCTGCACGCGCTGGACGCTGAGCACATGGGCGACGCTTTCCTCGATGATATCGAGCCCCTTGCACAGCAATCGCTCGTCGATAGTCAGCGCCGGCAACAGCTTCAGCACATCGTCGGCGCCGGAGGTTTCAATCACCAGACCCTGCTCGAAACACCGGGCCGCGATTTTTGCAGCCAACGCCGCATCGGCTGCGGCGAGACCCTGAACCATGCCGCAGCCGCGCACCGTGAATTTCCCTTCGGGATAATCCGCGGCGATATGCTCCAGCCAGTTGCGCATGACTACACCCTTGCGTCGCACCGACTGCCGAAATGCGTCATCGCTCCAGAAATGCATCAGTGCCGCACGCGCGGTGACGAATGCGAGGTTGTTGCCGCGGAACGTTCCGTTGTGGGCGCCGGGCGACCAGACATCGAGCTCCGGCTTCATCAGGACCAGCGCCATTGGCAGGCCGATACCGCTGATGGACTTGGACAGCGTAATGATATCCGGCGAGATGCCGGATTCCTCGAAACTGAAGAAGCTGCCGGTACGGCCGCAGCCCATCTGAATGTCGTCCACGATCAGCAGCATGTCGTTACGTCTGCACACCTGCTCCAGCGCCCGCAGCCACGTCGTGCTGGCCACATTGATGCCGCCCTCGCCCTGCACGGTTTCGACGATCACTGCCGCCGGATGATCGATGCCGCTGCTGCGATCAGCGACCATGCGCTCCAGGTACTCCGTGGTGTCCACGCCATCGCCGAAATAGCCGTCGTAGGGCATGAACGCCGTATTGCTCAGCGATACGCCCGCGGCGTCGCGGTATTTCGCATTCGCAGTGGTAGCCAGGGCCCCGCCGGTGACGCCGTGAAATCCGCGGGTAAATGACACCACGGTCGACCGCCCCTTGATCTGCCGCGCGAGCTTCAGCGCCGCTTCCACCGCATTGGTGCCCGTGGGTCCGGGGAACTGCACCTTGTAGCTCAGCCCGCGCGGCTTGAGGATGATGCGATCCAGCGCTTCCAGCAGTTCTTTCTTGGCCTTGGTCGCCATGTCGAGGCCGTGAATGATGCCGTCCGCCTCAAGATAATCGAGCATGTCCTGCTTGATTACCGGATTATTGTGTCCGTAGTTCAGCGTGCCGGCACCGGAGAAGAAATCGATGTATACGTTGCCCTCCTCGTCGAACAGCTTTGAGCCGCGCGCCTTGTGAAATAACGTCGGGAAAGAACGGATGTAACCCCGCACTTCCGATTCCAGTCGATCAAATACTTTCAAATTCATGTTTCTGTTCTCCTTTGCCCGTGAAACAAACCGGCTCATAGCATGTATGGGCCGATGCGAATCAGCATCTCGGGCTCGTGATGCTGATCCTGAAAATCCTCAGGGGTAAAAAATTCGTCCTCCGTGACGGAGGCGCCAAGCTGCGTGGCGAGCCGGTCAAATACGCGGCGCGAATTCCTGTTTGAGGGGGTGACCGTGGTCTCCAGCCAGCAGCAGCCTGCCAGCGCTGGCCTGGACAGCAGTTGCGTCAGCATTTGCAGGGCCAGCCCCTGACCGCGTGCCGCAGGCGCTACCGCGACCTGCCACACGAACGCAGTGTCAGGGTCTTCTGGCAAACGATAGGCGGATATGAACCCCGCCAG
>JAOUIN010000236.1 GCA_029883965.1 Betaproteobacteria bacterium | reverse complement strand
GCTTGACGCCCGCGTCATAACGCCCCGCGAAACCGCCTGGCTGGCGGCGGTATTCGTGCTGGCCTGCGCACCGCATCTGCTACGCCTGCCGGCATGGATCAGTGCATTGATCCTCGCCATTACCGGCTGGCGCCTGTATGTGGCGCGCCGCAACCTGAAATCGCCGGCGAAGTGGCTGCTCGCGGTTATCGCAATCAGTGCAGCCGCAGGCATCCTGTTCCAGTATCGCACGCTGTTCGGGCGCGATGCCGGCGTGGCGCTGCTGGTGGTGATGCTGGCGCTGAAACTTCTTGAATCGCGCACCTTGCGCGACGGCATGCTGCTCGGATTCCTCGGTTGTTTTCTGCTGGTCACGAATTTTCTGCACTCACAGACCATTCTGACGGCGCTGTACATGCTCGGTTGTGCCTGGCTGCTGATCGCCACTCTGGTCAATCTGCAATACACGGGTGCCTGGCCCGGCTGGCGCCCGGCGGTGCAACGCTCGGGCATGCTGTTGGCGCAGGCAGTCCCGTTGATGGTGATCCTGTTTCTGCTGTTTCCACGCGTGCAGGGACCATTATGGGGACTGCCGCAGGATGCCTATGCCGGTCTGACCGGCCTGTCCGACAACATGAGCCCCGGCAGTCTCAACAACCTGATTCTTTCCGATGCAGTGGCATTTCGCGCGGCGTTTCGCAGCGGCATACCCGAACCCAGGGAACTTTATTGGCGCGGCCCCGTGCTTTGGGATTATGACGGCCGCACATGGACCGCGCCACGCATCGTCCAGCGTGCCGATGACCTGCCCTCCGCTGCGTCAGTGCTCGAATACACCGTCACGCTAGAACCGCATAACAAGCGCTGGCTGTTTGCGCTTGAGTTCCCGGGGCAACGGCCGCCGCGGTCGATGGCTACGCGCGACATGCAGTTACTGAGCTTTACGCCGGTACGCAGCCGCATACGTTATGAAATGACGTCGTCCGCGGTGCCGGCCTATGGCGCAAACGACGAAAAAGACGTGCTTGCACGAACACTGCGGCTCCCACCGGGCACCAATCCGCGCACAGCCGCCTACGCCCAGGAATTGCGCAAAAAATACCCCGTCGATCGCAATCTGGTCGATGCCGTCCTGAGCCAGTTCCGCAGTCAGAATTACGTTTACACACTGTCGCCGCCGCTGCTCGGTGAACATCCCGTCGACGAGTTCCTGTTTGATACCCGCCGCGGATTCTGTGAACACTATGCTTCCGCATTCACCGTGCTGATGCGCGCTGCCGGCATCCCCGCGCGGGTTGTCACCGGCTACCTCGGTGGTGAAATCAATCCTGTCGGCGAATACATACTCGTGCGGCAGGCCGATGCGCATGCCTGGGTGGAAATCTGGCTGGAAAACGCCGGCTGGATGCGCGTGGATCCGACGGCAGCCGTGTCACCGGCACGGGTCGAGCGCGGTATCGCGTCAGCATTGCCGCGCAGCGACAATCTGCCGATATTCGTACGCGGTGATTTTGAACTGCTGCAACGCCTGCGCCTGACCTGGGATTCGGTCACCTACACCTGGAACCAGTGGGTGCTCGGCTATACGCCGGAACGCCAGCGGCTGTTCCTGACACGCCTGGGTTTCAGCGAAACAACCTGGAAAACACTGGCGGTCCTGCTGGTGATTTTCGCGGGCATCGCCGTGCTGATCGGCGCCGCATTGACCCTGCGCGAGCTGCGCGCTAACCGTGTCGATCCGGTGAAAGCGGCTTATGAGCGTTTTTGCCGGAAACTTGCGCGGCGCGGATTGCCGCGCGGCGCGGCCGAAGGTCCGCACGTATATGCACGTCGTGCCGCGCGGCTGCGTCCGGACGTTGCCGGTGCAGTGCAGGACATTACCGATCGCTATGTGGCCCTGCGCTACGGCCGGCGCCGGGCCGTTGATGCCGTGCAGGATCTGCAGCGGCGGGTGCATGCATTCAGTATAAAAAATATATAATTAAATCAATAACTTATATACTTTTTCTCAGGTCGGGCATCAGGCTGGGGGCAGCAGCGCCGCAGGGTCCACCGGTTTGCCCAGACGCCTGATCTCGAAGTGCAACTTGACCTGATCGGCATCCGTGTTGCCCATCTCGGCAATCTTCTGCCCGCGCGTCACAGCCTGGCCTTCCTTCACCAGCAATTCCCGGTTGTGGGCATACACGCTGAGAAATTTTTCGTTGTGCTTGATGACAATCAGTTTGCCCAGACCGCGGATTCCGGTCCCGCTGAAAATGACCCGCCCCGCACCGGCGGCAACGACCGGCTGCCCCATTTTCCCGCCAATGCCGATTCCCTTGCTGGAGCCGTCATTGAATGGCGTCACGATCTTGCCGGTTACCGGCCAGATCCATTCGATATCGTCCGAATCCGCCGGCAGCTTCGGTTTGTTGGCGTCCGGAAATACTTCCGCCTTGACCGTCGGCGCAGGTTTCACACCGGCCATCTGCGCATAGGCCTGATCCGAATACGGTACCCGCACACCTCGTGGTTCGATTCTTGCGCCGCCGGCGATGCCACCCGAGCCGCTGCCCAGCGGCTGCGCTTCCACCGCTCCGCCCGGTGTGTGCAGCGGAGTCGCCACAACGCCTTGCGGCGGCGCCAGCCGCAACTGCTGACCCACACGGATACGCGCGGGGTCGATTCCATTCCAGGTCGCAAGTTCACGGTAGTCCAGCCCGAACTCCAGCGCGATGCTGTAAAGCGTATCGCCCGACCGCACCGTATAGAACTCGGGCCTGGGCTGATCGGCAGGTGCAGCGCGGACGGTTGCCGGCGCCGGCTTCGGTTTGGTCGGTGATTTGGCTGCCGGCGGCAGTCGTTCTGTGACCGGCGCGGGCCGTGTCGCCCCGCAGCCCGCCATCAGCCCGATCAGAATGACCAGGCTACCGGTGCGCGTCCATGAAACCATGCGCTGGCGGGCAGCGAGTATGCCCTCAACCCAGGCCGGGCAAGAGCGGGACAAACCGGGCATCTTCCACTTTCTGGTCGGCATATCCTTCCGGCGTTCTTTCGATGACATGCAGCGACTGTTTGCCTTGATGCGTCAGAGGAATGATGATTTTACCACCCACCGCCAGCTGATCTAGCAGCGGTTGCGGCACATGCGTCGCCGCTGCAGCCACCACAATTCCGTCAAAAGGTGCATGCTCGGGCATGCCCAGTTGTCCGTCAGCGTTGCGTACGCGGACGTTGTGTGCACGCGCATCGCGCAAATGCCGCCGCGCCTTGACCAATAACGGCGCAAGCCGCTCCATGGAATACACCTCGCGCGCGATTCGGGAAAGCACTGCGGCCTGGTAGCCGCATCCGGTGCCGATCTCGAGCACTTTGCCGAGGGTGCCGCCGTTGCGCAGCAGTTCCAGCATGCGCGCGACCGTATACGGGCTCGATATGGTCTGGCCGAACCCCAGCGGCAACGACATGTCTTCATAAGCGCGGCTCGCGAGCGCCTCGTCGACAAAAATATGTCGCGGCACCTCGCCCATCGCCCCGAGTATGACCTCGTCAGCAATACCCTCGCTGCGCAATCGCTCCACCATGCGCATGCGCGTGCGCTGTGAGGTCATGCCGATGCCGGAGTTCGCCGTATTCATATCGCAGCCGGCCGGTTAAGCCAGTTCTCAACGGTTTCCATCTGGGTAAAACGCGTCAGATCCATCTGCAAAGGCGTAATCGACACCATGTTCCCGGCCACGGCGTAAAAATCAGTCCCTTCGCCCGCGTCCTGCGCACTGCCCGCCGCCCCTACCCAGTACACCGTATCGCCGCGCGGCGTCGTCGCCTTGAGTACCGGCTCGGCTTTGTGGCGCTTGCCCAGCCGGGTGACCTTCAGGCCCTGAAGCGCCGAATACGGGACGTCCGGCACATTGACATTAAGCAATACCGGCTGCTCGACCTGATGCTGCGCAAACCGCCCGACCAGATCTGCGGCG
>JAOUIN010000235.1 GCA_029883965.1 Betaproteobacteria bacterium | reverse complement strand
CCGGTCCGCGATCCGGTCATGTTTTCCACGCACGCCCCGGGCGATGTCGGCGATGATGGCGTCCGGGTCCTCGTTGCGCGGATTGTCGCTGGTAATGATCACGCGATCCGCAAGCCGCGACGCAACCGCGCCCATCAGCGGGCGTTTGCCGCGATCGCGATCACCGCCACAACCGAACACGCAATACAACCGGGACAGGGCGCCGGCCGCGCTGCGCAGGCTGCGCAGCACGTGCTCCAGGGCGTCCGGCGTGTGTGCGTAATCCACGATCACCAGCGGGACGCGCCCGCCGCCGTAACGTTCCGTGCGCCCCGGCACCGGTGCGACTTTTCCGAGCGCGGCAACCGCGCGGTCAAGGCTGACGTCACTGGCCAGCAATGCCGCCAGCGAACCGAGCAGATTGGCGGCGTTGAATTCACCGATCAACGGACTGCGCAGTGTGGCCTTGCCCCAGGGCGAGACAATGTCAAAGGACATGCCATTGAGGCCCAGACGCAGATTGCGGCCCTCGACGCGCGGGCCCTTCGCGCGCGCGCTGCGTGTGCGAAAGCCGTACCCCAGCACCATGGCCTGCTTGTGTTTCCAGCGTTGTACGAGCTCGCGGCCAAAGACGTCATCCAGATTCAGCACGGCGCAGCTGAGAGTGGGCCAGCGGAACAGGCGCGCCTTGGCCGCCTTGTAACTGCGCATCGTGCCGTGGAAATCGAGGTGATCACGCGTCAGGTTGGTCAGCAGCGCAACATCGAACTCGACGCCGGACAGTCGGTCCTGCACCAGCCCGTGCGAAGACACTTCCATGCAGACCGCCCGCGCACCGGCCCGCTGCAGCGTTCGCATGCGCGCATGCAGCGTAACGGCGTCCGGCGTCGTGTTGATGTGCGCGTCCAGCCGTCCCGGAAAACCGCTGCCGAGAGTACCGATGACGGCGCATTTGCGTCCGGTACTGCTCAGCGACTGTGCGATCCACTGACTGCAGGAGGTCTTGCCGTTGGTACCGGTGACGCCGATGGTCCACAGCGCTGCGCTCGGCCTGCCCTGAATCTCGCTGGCAATCACGCCCGCCTGTTTGCGCAAATGCGCGATGCCGAGATTCGGCACCCGCCAGCGGGTATTCCACTTGTAGTCCGCACTATCCCACAGCACCGATGCCGCACCATTGGCAATCGCCTGTGCAATGTAGGCGCGCCCGTCGCGCGACTCTCCCGGATAGGCGACGAAAGTGTCACCGGGCCGTACGGCCCTGCTGTCCACCGTCAACCGGCGCACGCCCAGTTGATGCACATCCTGCAGATCGAAACGGCCGCCGCGCACGGGCATCACACCTCCTCCCGTACCAATGGCGCGCTCTCAGGCGTCAACACGGTGGTTTTAGCCGGCGCGTCGGGCGGCACTGCGAGAAAACGCAATGTACCTGCCGCGACCTGGCTGAATACGGGTGCGGCCACGGCTCCGCCGTAATACTGCCCGGCGGTGGGCTCATCAATCATCACCGCAATCACGATCCTTGGCTGCGACGCCGGGGCCATGCCGACAAACGAAGCAACGTAGCGGTTCGCGGCATAACTCTTGCCCTCCAGCTTGTGCGCGGTACCGGTCTTTCCGGCAACGGTATAGCCGGAGACCTGCGCGCCCGGTGCGGTGCCGCCGGGCTGGGCTGCCAGTTCCAGCATTTTGCGTACGGCCAGCGCAGTATCCGCAGAAATGACGCGCGTCCCCTGCACCGGAGCATCGCGCTTGAGCAAGGTCACCGGCTGCAAGACGCCGTCGGACGCAAACATCGTGTAGGAACGCGCGAGTTGCAACAGCGAGACCGACAGCCCGTAGCCGTACGACATCGTTGCCTGCTCGATTGGCTTCCAGGTCGTGTAGGTCCGCAATCGCCCCGACACTTCGCCGGGAAAGCCCGAACGCGGCTGCACACCGAATCCGGCGCGGCTGAACAGGCTCCACAGGGTCTCCGACGGCAGGGCCAGGCCCATTTTCGCGGTACCGACGTTGGAAGACTTCTGAATGACCTGCGCCACCGTCAGCGCACCCTGCGGGTGCGCGTCCTGGATCGTGCGATTGCCGACCATCATTTGTCCCGGCGCCGTCTGTATCACCGTGCCCGGCTGAAACAAACCCGCCTCCAGTGCCGCGGCCGCAGTAAACGGTTTCAGCGTTGAACCGGGCTCGAACAGGTCGGTGACGGTGCGGTTCCGCATGCGATTCGCATCAAGCTTGCCGCGATTGTTCGGGTTGTAAGCGGGCAGGTTCGCCATGGCCAGGATCTCGCCGGTCGCCGCATCGAGCACAACGATGCCGCCGGCTTTGGCACGGTGCGTGACCACCGCAGCCTTGAGCTCACGAAACGCCAGATACTGGATGCGTGCATCGATCGACAACGTGAGCCGCTGGCTGTTTTGCGGAACGCGTATGCTTTCCACGTCCTCGACAATGCGTCCCAGCCGGTCGCGGATCACGCGACGGCTGCCTGGCTTGCCAGCGAGCGTACTCTCGAACGCCAGTTCAAGCGCCTCCTGACCTTTGTCGTCAACACCGGTAAAACCGATGATGTGCGACATTACGTCGCCTGCCGGGTAGTAGCGGCGATGTTCACGCTGCAGGAAAACTCCCGGTATGCCCAGCTGCACTACGCGCTCGGCCTGCTCCGGCGGCAGCTGGCGCTTCAAATAAACAAACTCGCGCTTCGTGTCGAACAGGCGCGCCCGCAACTCGTCGTTGCCTATACCCAGCAACTGCGCCAGTTTGCGCAGGTCCGCCGGCTCCGCATCGACATCCGCCGGACTCGCGGCCACGGACTCCACCGGCGTGGAGATGGCCAGAGGTTCGTTGTTGCGATCAACAATCATGCCGCGGCTTGCGCCGATCTCGACGACGCGGGAATAACGCGACTCCCCCTTGCGCTGCAGGAAATCGTTGTTCAAAGCCTGCAGCCACAACGCGCGGCCGGCCAGACCGACAAACCACGCGGCCAGCACCAGCAACAGCAGATTGGCCCGCCATGCCGGGAGCACGGGGGCGAGCTCGCGCACTGCAGCGGGTTTCATGGTTTGGCCTCCGGAAGCGGCGCGGGCACCACTTCAATGCGACTCGCGGCCGGCAATCGCATGTTCAGATCACGAACGGCAATACGCTCAATGCGCCCATGCGTCGCCCAGGTGCCCTGCTCAAGCTGCAACTGCCCCCATTCGACATCGATTTTCTTCGCCGCCGCCTCTTCGCGTTGCAGTTCAACATAGAGCTTGCGCGCCGTGTGCTGGGACGCGACCAGCGCAAGAGCGCAGGCGACGAGTGCTACCAGCAATATGAAAATCAGGCGACCGGTCACGCTGCACCCGGCATGGTGCGCTCTGCAATCCGCAGCACCGCGCTGCGTGCGCGCGGATTCGCCGCCACTTCTGCGGCACCGGCACGCACGGCGCGTCCGATCAGTCGCAGCCGGGGTTGCGGCAGGTCCCGTGCGCGTACCGGCAGGCGCGCCGGCAGCGCATCGGCACGCGACTGCGCCCGCATGAAGCGTTTGACAATGCGGTCTTCAAGCGAGTGAAAGCTGATCACAGCCAGCCTGCCACCCGGATTGAGCAGGTTCGCACACTGCGGCAGCACTACCGATAGCTCCTCAAGCTCCTGATTGACGTGAATCCGTAGAGCCTGAAACGTGCGCGTCGCCGGATCCTGGCGTGGCTCGCGCGTGGGAACGGCTTCTGCCACGAGCGCGGCAAGTTGTCGTGTGGTGTCAAGAGGTCCCCGCGCCCTAGCCGCAACAATCGCTGCTGCAATCTGTTTAGCAAACCGTTCTTCGCCATGGTTTTTTATCACCCCCCTGATATCCGCTTCGCTGGCAGTGGCCAGCCACTCCGCCGCACTGACGCCGTGGCCCGGATCCATGCGCATGTCCAGCGGGCCGTCGCGCCGAAAGCTGAATCCGCGATGGCCGT
>JAOUIN010000234.1 GCA_029883965.1 Betaproteobacteria bacterium | reverse complement strand
GGCACCGTGGTCGCCCGTTGGTATCCGCGTGCAGGGCAGACCGTCACTCAACCGCCATCCGCTGTTTACCGGCGGCGCAATCGAAGTGCAGGACGAAAGCAGCCAGTTGCTCGGTTATCTGCTGGCGCCGAGACGTTCGGATCTGGTGGTCGATTTCTGCGCCGGCGCCGGCGGCAAGACGCTGATGCTGGGGGCAATGATGAATTCGCAGGGACGCCTGTATGCCTTCGATGTCTCTGCGAAACGTCTCGCCAGCCTGAAACCGCGTCTGAAACGCTCAGGCCTGTCGAATCTGCATCCGCTGGTCATCGCGCATGAGAACGACACCAAGGTAAAACGCCTTGCCGGAAAAATCGATCGCGTACTGGTTGATGCGCCGTGCAGCGGTCTGGGGACGCTGCGCCGCAATCCCGATCTGAAATTCCGCCAGTCACCGCAAAGCGTGGCGGAACTGGTGCAGAAGCAAACCGCAATACTGAAAGCTGCCGCGCGCATGGTCAGGCCCGGCGGCCGGCTGGTCTACGCGACCTGCAGCGTGCTCACCGAGGAAAACCAGGAGGTTGTTTCAGCGTTTCTCGCGGCACACGGCGAATTCAAGGCGTTGAATTGCGGCGAACTGCTGGAACATCAGGGCATCAGCCTCGCCTGCGGTGACCAGATGCAGCTGTGGCCGCACATACACCGTACCGACGGTTTTTTTGCCGCGGCAATGGAACGTTCCGGCGGCTGAATCCGTGTACGCCGCATGCTAGAATTCCCGCTCGAAAAAGATCGCGCTGACTTCCCCGCAGTCATGCGCGATCCTGCCAAATCAAAGCCAAGCTGATGTCAGGATCCTCCTCAGAATTTCACGGCCTGCTGCTCCACCTGTGGGGCGACCTGCAGAACGTGAACGTGCTGTGGCAAGTCGGTGTCCTTGCGTTGTGCGTCATGGTCGGCTGGCTGCTGTCGCAACGTTATGACCGGCGCGTGGTCGGCAAAGTAGCGATGGATGTAACACAAGCCCTCACCGTGGGCACCGCACAGCGGCTGCTGTTTCCGCTTTCAACTTTGGTGCTGGTGTTGATTGCGAAGGCCATACTGCGGCACTGGCACAGTACATATCTGCTGAACGCCGCTGTCGCGCTGCTGCTGGCAATGGCATTGATACGCATGGCCATCTACGTCATGCGTCATACCTTTGCCCCCAGCGTGTGGCTGCGCGCATCGGAGCGCTGGATCAGCTGGTTAGCATGGATCGGTGTTGCCGTTTACTTTACCGGGCTGTGGCCGTACGTGCGCGACGCGATGCATGAGATCGGGTTCGATGTCGGTGACCAGCATTTCTCGCTGTTGCTCGTGATGCGGAGCGCATTGTTGATCGCCGCCGCAATGCTTATCGCGCTGTGGCTGAGCCGCCTTGTCGAGGGGCGGCTGATGGAAGCCACGAGCCTGCAAGTCAACCTGCGCGTGATGTTTTCCAAGCTGACGCAGATCCTGCTGCTGCTGGCCGCATTGCTGATCGCACTGCCCGCCGTGGGCATCGACCTTACGGTCCTGTCCGTATTCGGCGGCATGCTGGGCGTGGGCATCGGCTTCGGCCTGCAGAAAATTGCCGCCAATTACATCAGCGGCTTCATCATCCTGATGGACCGCTCGGTCAGCCTGGGCGATCTGGTCACCATCGGCGAGCATACGGGCACACTGACCAAAATGACGGCGCGCTTCGTCGTCGTCCGCAGCATCGGCGGACTGGAAGCGTTGATACCGAACGAGACCATCATCACGTCGACCGTAATCAATCACTCGTTTACCGACAGCAAGATCAGGGTCGGACTGCCGATACAGGTGTCCTACGCTTCGGATCTCGATGTCGCCCGGACGATCATGATTGAAGCTGCCGGGAAACAGCCGCGAATACTGGCCGATCCTGCACCCGGCGCGCTGATCATCGCGTTTGCCGACAGCGGCGTAAATCTCGAACTGGGTTTCTGGGTGGCCGATGCCGATCAGGGCGTGTTCGGGCTGCGATCCGACCTTTACGCGGAAATCTGGCGCCGGTTCAAGGAAAGCGGCATCGAGATTCCATTCCCGCAGCGTGAAATCCGGGTGCTGGGCACCGTAAATGCCACCACCAAAGAATAGCATTTTTATTAATTAAATCAATTGGTTATAGTTACCTTCCGGAACAATTTTGTTCGCCAGGGTATCCCCGACTGTTGATCTTCAGTACACTGCACCCCACATGTACGCTTTACCCATAAAAGCGAGGAGTTGAATGTATACAGGGGTTCTTGATTTACCGTGGTGGGGTTACGTCGTTTATACGCTGGTACTCACCCACATCACGATCGCCGCAGTCACGATTTATCTGCATCGCCATTCGGCGCACCGTGCGCTGGATCTGCATCCGATCGTGTCGCATTTCTTCAGGTTCTGGCTGTGGCTGACGACCGGCATGCTGACCAAACACTGGACAGCCATACACCGTAAACACCACGCCAAGTGCGAAACCGTCGATGATCCGCACAGCCCGCAGGTACTCGGCATTCGCAAGGTTCTGCTGGAAGGTGCCGAACTCTATCGCAAGGAAGGCCGCAACCAGGACACCCTGGACCGTTACGGCTATGGCACGCCTGACGACTGGCTGGAACGCAATGTTTACAGCCATGACCGTTACGGTATCGGCGCCATGCTGATTACCAACGTGATCCTGCTGGGGCCGATCGGCATCACCGTGTTTGCGGTGCAGATGCTGTGGATCCCGTTTCTGGCCGCCGGCGTCATCAACGGCATTGGCCACTACTGGGGCTACCGCAACTTCCAGCCCGAAGACGCAAGCCGGAACATTGTGCCCTGGGGCATCCTGATCGGCGGCGAAGAACTGCACAACAACCACCATGCGTATGCGACCTCGGCGAGGCTGTCGAACCGCTGGTACGAATTCGACATCGGCTGGCTGTATATCCGCATTCTTGAAACCGTTGGCCTGGCCCATGTGAAAAAGGTCGCGCCGAAGCTGGTGCTCGACAGCTCCAAAACCAACTGCGACCTCGCTACCCTGCAAGCGGTGGTCACTCACCGTTACGAAGTGGTATCGAAATACGCGGCTTCGCTGCGCGCGACCTGCGCCCAGGAGTTGCAGGCGCTCAAAGGCAAGGCCGCGGGCGTTGATTCCGGAAAACTGAAACGCTGGCTGCACATCGACAAGGCTGCACTGCCCCCTGCGGAACAGGAACAGCGCGCGGAAACCATCAAGCACAGTTCGGTGCTGACCACCATTTACAACATGCGTGATGAGCTGGCCGAGCTATGGCAACGCTCGACCGCATCGAAAGAGCAGCTGGTCAAACAGCTGGAAGACTGGTGCCACCGCGCTGAGGGCAGCGGCATTGCTGCGCTCGAGAAGTTCTCAAAGCGCCTGCGCTGCTACGCCTGACCGATTTGTCAGGACAATAAAAAAGCCCGCGATTGCGGGCTTTTTTATTGAATGTTCACCGGGCACGGCAGGCTTTTTGACGCGATATCCGCTTCCGCTCAGAGCAACGCGACTCACTTCCGGAAGGGGGATTTTGCTGCAATAAAAAAGCCCGCTAGCGCGGGCTTCTTCATTGCAGCGACATGACCGCGGCTCGAACATTCGCCTAACAATTTCCTGAAGGAGGATTTTGCTGCAATAAAAAAGCCCGCTGACGCGGGCTCTTTCATTGCAGCGGTGGAGCGATTACTTGATCTTCGCTTCCTTGTACGCCACATGCTTGCGCGCGACCGGATCAAATTTCTTGATCTCCATTTTCTCGGTCATCGTGCGTTTGTTTTTGGTCGTGGTGTAGAAGTGACCGGTGCCGGCCGTGGATTCGAGCTTGATTTTTTCACGCATGATCGTTCCTTTGCTTAGATGCGCATGCCCTGCTCGCGCAGGTCAGCCAGCACCACATCAATACCTTTGCGATCGATGGTCCGCA
>JAOUIN010000027.1 GCA_029883965.1 Betaproteobacteria bacterium | reverse complement strand
TGAAACCGCGTATCACGCCGCCATCGTCCTTGGCCCAGACGATCATGATGTCGGCAATCGGCGCATGGGTGATCCACAGCTTGGTGCCGTTCAAACGATAACCGCCGTCTACGGTGCGCGCGCGCGTCAGCATGCTGCCCGGGTCAGAGCCGTGATCGGGTTCAGTCAGGCCGAAACAGCCCAGCAGTTCGCCGGTGACCATCTTCGGCAGGTATTTCCTGCGCTGTTCCTCGGTGCCGTAGGCATAGATCGGCGTCATCGCCAGCCCGCTTTGTACGCCGCAGGCCGAGCGGAAGGCCGTGTCGACGCGCTCGAGTTCACGCATGATCAGGCCATAGGCGACATAACCGATGCCGGCACAGCCATAGCCCTGCAAAGGTGCGCCGAGAAATCCGAGCTCACCCATTTCACGCATCACCGTGCGATCAAATGTCTCGTTGCGGTTCCAGTCGCGAATGCGCGGCGCGAGCTGTTCCTGCGCGTACTGGCGCGCGGTGTCGCGGATCAGGCGTTCTTCGTCAGTCAGCTGTGCTTCGAGCAGCAGCGGATCGTCCCACTGGAAGTGGCCGCCGGTGAGGGTGACAGAGCCGAAATCAGTCGACATCGGTGACGCGTCCAAATCAGCGAGTGGCACGGTCAAGAAACAATTTGACTGCGCGTACCAGTTCGGTCTCGTGGCCCCGGAAGAAATGGTCGGCGCCGGCGACGTTCACCTGCCCCGAACCGCGCAGCCGCTCAATCGCAGCGCGGCGCTGCGTCACACCCGCGAGCACGGCCGGGAGATCTTTTTCGCCATAAAGGTCCAGAATTGGCGCCTTGAATGTGGCGGGATCGGTGTAATCACCGGATATTCCGATCGACACCCAGGCATCGATCGCGGGCGCCGAAGACTGATTCAGAAAATAATTGGTCATGCGCGCGCCGAGGCTGTGCGAGACGATGGCGATTTTCCGGTGGCCCTTGCCGCGCATCCAGGCGACTGCAACGGTCAGTCGTTCGGCCGCCTCCGGAAACAACGGCGGGTACTGGTCGCCGCGCGCATCGGCGGCCAGCACCGGCATCTGCACCGACAGCGTCGCATAGCCCTGTTCGGCCAACTGGCTGCGCAACGGATTGATCAGACCCCAGTCCGGATGCACGCCCAGCCCGTGCACGACGATGACCCCGGCCTGTGCTTTCTGATTGGGCGCATAGATGCCGAGAAACTTTCGCCCCGAAGGGGATGCGAGTGTCACTGGATCGCCGACCAGGATTGCCGGCGTGATTTCATCAGCCCAGCGCTGCTCGCGCGCATAATCGGCCTGGGCGAAACACGCAACGCTGACCAGTACCAGCACGACAGCCGCCAGCGCACGCATCAACGACCCCTGAACGCCGGTTTTGATTTTCCGAGGAAGGCTTTTACGCCTTCGCGGTAATCCTCGGTGTCGAAACAGGCGAAGCCGACATCCCATTCCTCGGGCGCTATATCGGCTTGCACCGTCAGCCGTTCGATGAACTGCTTGTGCCAGCGCGCAACCAGCGGTGCGCCATTGGCGATGCGCTGTGCCAGCGCGTAGCTTTCCGTCTCAACCCGGTCATCGGCGACGACGCGGTTGACCAGGCGCTTGCGATACGCTTCTTCCGCATCGAACACGCGGCCTTCGAGCAGGATTTCCAGCGTCGTTGCGCGCCCGACCAGTGCCAGCAGTCCGGCGAGCTCACCGTAGGCCATGGTCAGTCCAAGCTTGTTGATCGGTACGCCGAAGCGGCTGGAAGTGCCGCAGATACGCATGTCGCACATCGCCGCAATCTCCAGTCCGCCGCCGACGCATGCGCCTTGAATCAGGGCCACCGTCGGATGGCGGCACTGGGCAACCGCCTGCATGGTGCTGTGGATCACCTCGCCGTAGAGTTTGGCCTGGCGCGCATTGGCGCGCTCGGTGGCGAATTCGGCAATGTCTGCTCCGGCAGCGAAGGCCTTGTCGCCGGCGCCGCGCAGCACGATGCAGCGCAGTGCATCGTTATCGGAGAGCAGGCGCATGGTTTCGCCCAGGCGAGTCCACATCGCCTTGGTGAGGGCATTGAGTTTTGCCGGGTTGTTGAGCGTGACGGTGGCAATCGCGCCGTCGCGGGACAGAATTACGGGATCGGATTCAGAGGTCATGAGTCACCGGTAAAACAGATTGACCAAGGACAGCGGGATGGCCGGAATATACGTGACCATTAACAGTACGCCGAGCAGCACGCCGATGAAGTATATATTGACCTTGCTCACCTCCCATATGCCGGTCTTGGCGATCGAACATGCGGTCATCAATACGCTGGCGACCGGCGGTGTCTGCTGGCCGATCGACAGGTTCAGCGTGACGATGATGCCGAAATGCACCGGATCAATGCCGGCGGCCGTGACTACCGGCATCACAATGGGCACCACCAGAATGATCGCGGCGGCGGAATGCAGGAACAGCCCGATGGCGAGGAAAAACACGTTGAGCAGCGCGAGGATCACGTAAGAGTTGGTGGTCAGGTTGGTGATGGCCAGTGCCAGCTGCTGCGGCACCTGCGCCTCGGTCAGGTAGATGCCCAGCAGCGCGCTCGATGCGACCAGCAGCATGACCACCGCGGTCTGCACGCCGCCGTCGATGACGGCAGCCCTGAACAGTTTCCAGTTAAACTCGTGGTAGATCAGCGCGATGACGATTGCGGCGACCACCGCAAGCCCCGCGCCTTCGGTTGCGGTGACTACGCCGCCGAAAATGCCGCCGAGGATGATAATGGGCAGCAGGAAAGCCAGCGATGCATCCTTGAAGGTTTTCCACAGTTTCTTCAGCTGGAATACTTCTTCGACGGGGTAGTCGTGGCGCACTGCGAACCAGTAGCACAGCCCCATCATGAACAGGCCGCCGATGATCCCCGGGACAATGCCCGCAACAAACAATTGCACCACCGAGCTTCCCGACATCACCGCGTACAGAATCATCGGGATTGACGGCGGGATGATGATGGCGAGCGAAGCCGAGGACGAAGTCACGGCGGCGGCAAACGGCGCCGGGTAGCCTTTCTTTTTCATTGCTGGGATCAGGATCGACCCCAGTGCGGCGACGTCGGCAACGGCGGATCCGGAGATTTCGGCGAAAAACATCGAGGCACCGACGTTGACCATGGCCAGGCCGCCACGGACGAATCCGAAAAGCGCCGAGGCAAAAGCCAGCAGCCGCCGCGAGATGCCGGAAGTGTTCATGATCGCGCCGGCGAGGATGAACAGCGGGATCGCGATCAGCGGAAAATTGGTCGCGCCGTTGTACATGACGATCGGCAGATTGGGCAGCGTGTCCAGGCCCTGGGCGGCGACCATCGCAACTATGGCGGCGATACCCAGCGCCACGGCGATCGGCACATTCAGCAGCACCAGGGCGAGCACGCCGATGAACAGCAGGAAGATGGCCATCAGCGTGGCGACCCGGGTGCGATCACTCGCGGCACCGGATTCACGGGTTGACCTCGGCAGGGTGTGTGCGCTGCGTTCGGGGGTCGCGGGCCTCGGCCAGCACCTGTGGCAGATTGAGCAACTGGGCGATGATGAACAGTAAGGCGCCGATCGGTATTACTGATTGCGTGTAGTTGACCGACACTTCCGGAATGCTGACCAGGTAATCCGTGGCGAGTACGTCCATGATCGACCACCCAACCCAGGCAGTCAGCGCGAAGAAGCTGATGACGCAGGCCTCAGCAAAAATGACCGCGGGTACGCGCAAAGCCGGACGCAGGCTGTCGACCAGCCCGGAGAAACCGATATGGGCGCGCTTGTGGGCGGCAAGTGCGGCCCCGTAGTATGTCAGCCACGCGAGCAGTATGGAGGCAACCTCGTCGTACCATACCAGCGACTCTCCGAGCGAGCGGAATACGACGCCGACGATGACTTCGATGGCCAAAGCAGTCATCAGCAGAAACACGATGGTTTCCAGCAGGCCCTCGTAGGCGGCACGGATGCGCGACAGCGTCATGATGGATTCCGGTTCGGATCAGGGGCGGGAGCGGGCCGGACCCGTTCCCGCCTGATCGGAGAACTCGGCGGGGGCCTACTTGGCGAGGCTCAGTGCCTTGTCGATCAGCTCTTTTGAGCCTTTGACCGACTGGCCGAACTCTTCGTATACCGCTTTGCTCGCGGCGACGAAGGCCGGCTTGTTGGGCTCATTCACCTGTACGCCGGCGGCCTTGATCTTGGCCAGCAGGTCATCCTCGGCTTTTGCGGCCGTGGAGTAGACGAAGGCCTGGGTTTCCTTGGCAGTGTCTTCAAGAATTTTGCGTACATCGGCCGGCAGGCTTGCCCATTTCTTGGCGCCCACGGTGGCGTATGCGGGCGTGTACACATGCCCGGTCAGCGACAGGAATTTCTGTACTTCCTGGAACTTCGCGCTGTAGATCTGCGTGAACGGATTCTCCTGGCCGTCCATCACGCCGGTCTGCAGGGCAGTGAACACTTCGGAAAACTTCATCGGGCTCGGATTCGCGCCATAGGCCTGAAACATTTTCACGCGCCATTTGCCTTCGGGTGTGCGCAGCTTGATGCCCTGCAGGTCAGCCGGCACATTGATCGGCCGCTTGTTGTTGGTGATATGGCGATAGCCATTTTCCCAGACCGCAATGATCTTGAGCCCTTTCTTTTCGGCTTCCGGCGCGAGGCGCGGCCAGACCACTTCTTTTTCGATGGCCCCCATGTGCTTGCGGTCCTTGACCATGTAAGGCATCTCGAAAATGCCGAACAGGTCAACTTCCGACGACATCACGGTCGAAGGCAATGCCATGTCGACCGTACCGAGCTTGAGTTTCTGCAGCAGTTCCTTGTCGCCGCCGAGCTGGCTCGAGCCGAAGACGACAACCTTGGCTTTGTTGCCGAGTTTGGCGTTGGCTTTCTTGGCGAATTCCTCGGCTGACTGGGCGAACAGCGAGCCCGGCTCACCGACGTGCCCGAATTTGATCTCGGTTTGCGCGGCAACAGCCTGTGCGAACAGTGCGCATGCCAGCATGGACAGCAGCTTGAACGATTTCATGACGTACCTCCTTTGAACGCTCTTTGAACTTTGTTCCGGCTCTGGTGACTGCGGGCCGGGTCGTTGACTACTGGCTAATTACCGGCTTCATCTACGGACGACAAAACGTGCTTCGGTGCGGAATCATCATTGCTGCGGGATCTTCGCTTCACGGACAACTCTGGCCCACTTGTCGGTTTCTTCGCGCAGCAGTTTCACGAATTCCGCTGGTGTGCCCGGTGTGGCATCCATTCCCTGCCGGGCGTAGCGCTCCTTCATTTCCGGCGCGCTGAGTGTGGCAACCATGGCCTTGTTGACCTTGTCGATGATCGGCCTGGGTGTGCCGCTGGGGGCAAGCACGCCGTACCAGGTGGCATATTCGAATCCCGGGACGCCGGATTCAGCGACCGTGGGTACGTCGGGCAGTGGTGCTGCGCGGGCCTTGGTCGTGACGGCGATACCGCGCAGGCGGTTGCTCTTGACGTGCGGCAGCGCCGATGCAAACGTGGACATGAATGCATTGGTTTCATTGCCCAGCAACGCGGTGACGGCCGGCCCCGTGCCTTTGTAAGGGACATGGATCAGGCTGATCTTCTGCGACATCATCAGCATTTCCATGGCCAGATGCGTGCCCGACCCCAAACCGGCCGAGGCGTAGGTTAGTTTGCCCGGCTGTGAACGCGCCAGCGCGACGAACTCCTTGAAATTCTTCGCAGGCAGCGAGGGATGAGCGACGATGATGTTGGGCTGCTCGGTCGCCAGTGAAATCGGCGCGAAATCGCGGATGGCATTGAACGGCAGCTTTTTGTACAGCGCCGCATTGAAAGCCATGCTGATGTTGCCGAGAAAAAGCGTGTAGCCGTCGGGCAGAGACTTGCTCGCGATGTCCGCGCCGAGCACGCTGCCGGCGCCGGGACGATTGTCGACGACGATCGTGGTGCCCAGCGCCTGTCCCAGCGCATCGGTCATGGTGCGTGCGCTGATGTCGCTGCCGCCGCCGGGGGCGAAGGGTACGATCATGCGTATGGGTTTGGTCGGGTAGGTCTGCGCCTGCGCGGGGCAGGTCATTGCAGCCACGGCCGCGATGATGAAAGCGGTACTCCTGAGCATGGATGCTCCTCCGGTATAGGTTTGTTGCCGGGCTCTGCTCTCTGTGTCAGCTCGCCCGCTCCGGCTCTGCCGGAGCGGGAAGCATACCACCGGCTTCCTCGTCGATCATGCCGCTTTCGCCGTGCGCGCCTGTGCTTTGCCGCCCGCAGTCAGATAGTCCATTGCCGCGGCGACTCCGCCCTTCTTATGCGGCACTTTCGCGAGTTCCAGCCCCATCTCAACCCCGGCCAATGTCCCCATCAGCGTCAAATCATTGAAGTCACCGAGATGGCCGATGCGAAACACCTTGTCCGCGATCTTGCCCAGTCCGCTGCCCAGCGACATGTTGAAATGTTCCAGGACCACTTTTCGAAACGCGACTTCGCTGTGGCCTTCGGGCATCAGCACGGCGGTCAGCACGCCGGAGTATTCGGCCGGGTTCTGGCACAGGACTTCGAGCCCCCAGGCATTGACCGCGCGGCGCGTGGCGTCGGCGTGGCGCTGATGGCGCGCAAACACGTTGTCCAGTCCTTCTTCGTCGAGCAGCATTTTCAGCGCTTCGCGCAAACCGTAAAGCAGGTTGGTTGCCGGCGTGTACGGGAAAAAGCCGTTCTTGTTCGGGGCGAGCATTTCTTCCCATGACCAGTACGAACTCGGCAGCTCCGCGAGCTTGCTCGCCGCGAGGGCTTTCGCAGAAATAGCGTTGAACGACAGCCCCGGCGGCAGCATCAGGCCTTTTTGCGAGCCGCCGACGGTGACGTCGACGCCCCATTCATCATGGCGGTAGTCGACCGAGCCCAGGCCCGAGATGGTGTCGACCATGAGCAATGCCGGATGCTTTGCGCGATCGATGGCCTTGCGCACCTCGCCGATGCGAGAAGTGGCGCCGGTGGACGTTTCGTTGTGGACGACGCATACGGCCTTGATGGCGTGCGCGGTGTCGGCGGAGAGCCGCGCTTCGATGGCCGCGGGATCGGCGCCGTGGCGCCAGTCGCCTGCGATGAATTCCGGTTTCAGGCCCAGGCGCAGCGCGAGGTTTTTCCACAGCGTCGCGAACTGGCCGCTTTCGTACATCAACACGTTGTCGCCGGGTGACAATGTGTTGACCAGTGCCGCTTCCCATGCGCCGGTGCCGGAGGCGGGATAAATGACGACATCGCCCTTGGTCTTGAACACACGCTTCATGCCGGCCAGTACGTCCTTGCCCAGTTGCGCAAATTCCGGACCGCGATGGTCGATGACCGGCATGTCGATCGCGCGCATTACGCGCTCGGGCACGGTGCTGGGACCGGGAATCTGGAGGAAGTGGCGGCCGGCGGCGTAAGTCATGGTGGGGCTCCAGGCTGGAGTGAGGGCAACGGGCATGGTAACCCCCGCATCGCGGGTGTAGCAATCACTTTTTGTATGCAAATATAGCCGAGACAAGCTCTGAAAAAGAAATATTATGTATCTAATTGTTTTTATTCATATTTATTTATTGCCTCAATGACCGGCCGAAGGTATTATGCATACAAAAGGAAGCTTGCCATGCCTGAAGCCGCCGTACTGAATACCAACGTCACCTCGCTGGTCGATCGCCGCCTGCTGCACGAAACCGTGGTCAGCCAGCTGCGCGACCTCATCGTGCAGGGCGAACTGGCACCGGAAAGCAAGCTCAACGAACGCGTGCTGGCGGAGAAGCTCGGCACTTCGCGTACGCCCTTGCGCGAAGCGATCAAGTTTCTTGCCTCCGAGGGGTTGGTCGAACTGTTGCCCAACCGCGGTGCGGTGGTGGCGGCGCTCAAGCCGGAAAAAATGAAAGAGGTGTTTGTCGTGCTCGGCGCACTGGAGGCGCTGGCCGGTGATCTTGCCTGCCGCAACGCCACTGAAGCCGACATCGCCGAGATCCGCGCATTGCATTACCACATGCTCGCGCACCATGCCCGCGGCGAACTGGCGCAGTACTTCCGTTACAACCAGCAGATCCATATCAAGCTGATGGAATGCGCGGGCAATGCCACGCTGACGCAGGTTTATCGCGGACTGAATGCCCATGTGCGGCGCGCTCGGTACATGGCCAATCTGTCGCGCGAACGCTGGGACAAGGCGGTGCATGAACACGAGGAGATACTCGATGCGCTGGTCAGGCGTGACGGCGTGCGCCTGCAGGGACTGCTGCGCGATCATCTTGCAAACAAGCTGGTGCTGGTAATGGAAGTCCTGACCGCGACGCAGGGCGCGACGTCATGAATGCTCCTGTCAAACCGGTGCATTTGGCGCCAACGGGGCCTGACCGCAGCGCGCTGGCGCAAAGGCTGCGGCGCGAATTGCGCGGCGAAGTGCTGTTCGACGCCGCGTCACGCGGGCGATATGCCACCGATGCCTCGATTTATCAGATCGAACCGGTGGGCGTGGTGGTGCCGCGTGACGAGAACGACGCACTGACTGCGCTACAGATTGCGACAGACGCCGGGGTGCCGGTACTGCCGCGCGGCGGCGGCACCTCGCAGTGCGGACAGACCGTCGGCGCCGCGCTGGTGCTCGATGTGTCGAAACACCTGAACGAGATTATCGCGTTTGACCGGGACGCGCGCACGGTGACCGTGCAGCCGGGCATGGTGCTCGACCATCTGAATGCGTGGCTGAAGCCGTACGGCCTGTGGTTTCCGGTGGATGTTTCCACCAGTGCGCAGGCCACCATCGGCGGCATGACCGGCAACAATTCCTGCGGCTCGCGCTCGATTGAGTACGGCAACATGGTGCATAACGTGCTGGGTATTGATGCCTGGCTGGCCGATGGCGCGCAATATCGTTTCGCCACTGTGCCGCAGAATCTCGAGGAACTCGACGGTCCGCGCGGTTATCGCGATCTGGTCGGGCGTATCGCGGCGATCGCCCGGCGCGAGGCCGAGGAAATCGAGCATCGATACCCGAAAGTGCTGCGCCGCGTCGGCGGCTACAACCTTGACCTGATGCTGCCGCGGGGCGCCAATATGGCGCATCTGCTGGTGGGTTCGGAGGGAACGCTGGCGTTTTCACGCCGCGTCGAACTGAAGCTGTCGCCGCTGCCGCGTCACAAGACGCTGGGCATCTGCCATTTCCCGACGTTCTATCAGTCGATGGAAGCCCCGCAGCACATCGTCAAACTGAAACCGGCGGCGGTCGAGCTGGTGGATCGCACGATGATCGATTTGGCGCGCAGTAATCCTGCTTTCCGTCCAATCGTTGACCAGTGCGTCAAGGGCGAACCCGCTGCGATCCTGCTGGTGGAGTTTGCCGGTGAGGATTGCGACGAACAGATTCGCCGGTTGCGAGAACTGGTCGAACTGATGGGCGAGCACGGCCTGCCGGGCAGTGTCGTCGAAGTCATCGATCCGGCCGTGCAGCGTGAGTTCTGGGAAGTGCGCAAGGCCGGCCTCAATATCATGATGTCGATGAAGGGCGACGGCAAACCCGTGTCGTTCATCGAGGATTGCGCGGTGCCGCTGGAGCATCTGGCTGAATACACGGACCGGCTGACACAGGTCTTTCACAAACACGGCACCAGAGGCACCTGGTACGCGCATGCCTCGGTCGGCTGCCTGCATGTGCGGCCGATACTCGACATGCGCCGCGACGGCGCACAGAAAATGCGCGCGATTGCCGAGGAAGCAGCCGCCATGGTCAGGCAGTACAAGGGCTCCTATTCCGGGGAGCACGGGGACGGACTGGTGCGTTCGGAGTGGATCGCGCCGTTCTTCGGTCCGAAGCTGGTCGGTGCGTTCGAGGAAATCAAGGATCTGTTCGACCCCAAAGGATTGCTGAATCCGGGGAAGATCGTGCGGCCGTCGAAACAGGATGACCGTACTTTGTTCCGCTTCAAGCCGGACTACGCAGCACAGCCGCTGACCACAGCACTGGACTGGTCTGACTGGGGTGGCTTCGACAAGGCGGTCGAGATGTGCAACAACAACGGGCATTGCCGCAAGTTCGATACCGGCACGATGTGCCCGTCATACCGCGTGACGCGCGAGGAGCAGCACCTGACCCGCGGGCGCGCCAATACTCTGCGGCTGGCACTGTCGGGGCAACTCGGACCGGATGCGTTGACATCCGGTGCCGTGCGTGAAGCGATGGAATTGTGCGTGTCGTGCAAAGGCTGCAAGCGCGAATGCCCTACCGGTGTCGACATGGCGAAGATGAAAATCGAGTTCCTGCACCACTGGCGCCGGCATCATGGACTGACCCTGAAGGAACGCCTGATCGCCTGGCTGCCGCGTTATGCGCCGTGGGCTGCACGGTTTGCTCCGGTGGTGAATCTGTTGCAGGGATGGGCCAGGCCGCTGCTGGGTTTTGCCTCGCAGCGCACGCTGCCGGCGTGGCGCAGTGACGCGTTTGCCCTGTCTGAGACGCCGGCCGCTGCCGGCGGCCGCGAAGTCGTGCTGCTGGTCGATACCTTTAATACTTATTTTGAGCCGGACAATGCCAGGGCTGCCGTCAAAGTACTGGAAGCGGCCGGTTACACGGTCCACCTGCCCCGCGCTGTCGACGCGGGGCGGCCGCTGTGCTGCGGCCGCACTTTTCTCGCCAGCGGTCTGGTGGCCGAGGCGCGTGCCGAAGCGCAGCGCATGATTGCTGCGCTGCAGCCGTATGTTGTGCGCGGCGTGGCAGTGGTTGGCCTGGAACCCTCATGTCTGTATACGCTGCGCGATGAGTTTCTGTCGATGTTCCCGACCGGTGAGGCCGGGCCATTGTCACTGCAGGCGATGCTGTTCGAGGAATTCATTGCGCGCGAACACGATGCCGGAAGATTGCAGCTGGAGCTGAAGGCACTGCCGCAGACCAAGGCGCTGCTGCATGGGCATTGCCATCAGAAAGCGTTTGCTGCGATGCCAGCGGTGCGCAAAGTCCTGGCGCTGGTGCCCGATCTGAACGTTGAATTGATCGAATCGAGCTGTTGCGGCATGGCCGGCAGCTTTGGCTACGACGCAAAGCATCATGACGTGTCGATGCGCATGGCCGAAGCGTCGTTGCTGCCGAAAGTGCGCGAAGCCGATAAAAACACGCTGATCGTTGCAGACGGCACCAGTTGCCGGCACCAGATTCAAGATGGTGCGGCGCGAGAGGCTGTACACGTGGCACGGGTGCTGGCGTCGGCACTGTGTTGACGGTGCAGTGCGGCATTGCGGCGTTATTCATGTGCCACGGGTTGACAATTAAGTTCCGCGCCAATAGCCTGAAGTCCATATAACAGAATAATAGTTCGGAGGGGGATGGACCAGCCTGTACCCGCAACAGCCGCGGCTGGCGTGGCAACGCGCCCGTGGCTGCTGGAAATCGAAAACCTGCACGTGCACTTCGTCACGTCGCGCGGTGTCGTACGCGCGGTCGAAGGAGTCTCGTACAAGGTCAAGCCCGGGGAAGTCGTGGCGCTGGTCGGCGAATCCGGTTGCGGCAAATCCGTGTCATCACTAGCCGTGATGCGCCTGCTGGCCAAGCCCGCGGGCCGCGTGGTGCACGGCCGCATCCTGTTCGAAGGCCGTGATCTGCTGACCCTGCCGGACGACGAAATGCGCGCGATCCGCGGCCGTGATATCGCGATGATTTTCCAGGAGCCGATGACCTCGCTCAATCCGGTGCTCACCATCGGCTTTCAGATCATGGAGCCGCTCCTGATACACCTGAACATGACCGAGGCTCAGGCACGTACGCGAGCGGTGGAACTGCTGACCCTGGTCGGCATACCGGATCCGGATCGCCGTCTGGATCAGTATCCGCACCAGTTCTCCGGCGGCATGCGTCAGCGCGTAATGATCGCGATCGGACTTGCGTGCAATCCGAAGCTCATTATTGCCGATGAGCCGACAACCGCGCTCGATGTGACGATCCAGGCGCAGATCCTG
This sequence comes from Betaproteobacteria bacterium, assembly GCA_029883965.1. Taxonomy (GTDB): domain Bacteria; phylum Pseudomonadota; class Gammaproteobacteria; order Burkholderiales; family SG8-41. The sequence goes on along the minus strand of JAOUIN010000027.1, from coordinate 4,023 downwards.
GAACTGATGAAGAAGCTGTCGCGTGAACTCAATATTGCGCTGGTGGTCATCACGCACAATCTGGGCATCGTTGCGCGCTACGCTGATCGTGTGAATGTCATGTACGCAGCGCGCCTGGCGGAAACAGGGCGGGCCGCCGACGTTTTTGCCCAACCGCTGCATCCGTACACGGCCGGGCTGTTGCGGTCGGTGCCACGGCTCGACCAGCCGCGCGGCCGCATGCTGGAAACTATCGAAGGCCTGCCGCCGAATCTGCTTGAGCCGCCACCCGGATGCCGTTTCGCGCCGCGTTGCCGTGCCAGGCAGGATGCCTGTGTTGCCGCAGTGCCCGAACTCGAGGACGTTATGCCCGACCGCCACTCGGCATGCATCCGGGCGCGTGAAATGGCTGAAGTCGGTGCTATCGGCCTGGGCTTGCAGAGCGCGCAGCCCGAATCGCCCGTGGCAAAAAATCTGGACCGTACCAAACCGCTGCTACAGGTTGATCGGCTGAAAACCTATTTTGACGTGACCACGGGATTCAAGGCGTTCGGCGCCCGCAAGAGCCTGGTACGCGCTGTTGATGACCTGTCGATCAAGATCTATCGCGGTGAAACGGTTGGTCTTGTCGGCGAATCCGGCTGCGGCAAGACTACGGTCGGTCGCACGCTGCTAAGACTCGAGCGGGCGACCAGCGGCAATATTCAGTTCGACGGCATCGACGTGGTCAGTGCGGAAGGCGACGAGCTGAAAGCCTACCGGCGCAAGGTCCAGGTCATTTTCCAGGATCCGTACAGTTCGCTCAACCCGCGCATGACCATCGGCCAGATCATTGCCGAGCCGATGCTGGTCTACAAACTCGTGGCCGACCGCAAGGAAGCACAGGCGCGCGTCAAGGATCTGCTGACGCAAGTGGGCTTGTTTGAGTACATGGCGGAGCGCTATCCGCATGAGCTTTCGGGCGGGCAACGGCAGCGCGTGGGCATTGCACGGGCGCTTGCCATGGAGCCGGAGTTCATTATTTGCGACGAGCCGGTATCCGCGCTTGATGTGTCGATTCAGGCGCAGATCATCAACCTGCTTGAAGAACTGCAGCAGAAATTCAACCTGACCTTCCTGTTCATTGCGCACGATCTGGCGGTGGTGCGTCATATTTCGAACCGGGTGATCGTGATGTATCTGGGTAAAGTCATGGAAATTGCCGATCGTGACGCGCTCTACGCCAATCCCCTGCATCCGTACACGCAGGCGCTGCTTGAAGCAGTGCCCATTCCTGATCCGGCACTGGAGGCGCAGCGCGTACACAAAGTCATCGGCGGTGAGGTGCCCAGTCCGTTGAACCCTCCCGCCGGATGCGTATTCCACACGCGGTGCCCGCGGGCGACCGATGAATGCAAGAAAGGAGTACCTGAATTAAAAGAAGTGCAGCCGGGACACTATGCGGCCTGCATCAAAATCTGAAATGCAATAAATCCAAAGGAGGATGTCATGAAACTCAAGATATTGTTGTTGTTTGCTTCCGCGCTGGTTGTAGCATCAGGCGTCGTGCACGCGCAGAAGCGGGGCGGCGAACTGAAGTTCGCGGTGAGCGCCGAACCGCCCAACTATGATTGCCACGGGAATTCGTCGTTTGCATTCATCCATCCGGTACGCCCGCATTATTCGACCCTGCTGAAGTTTGATGGCGCCAACTATCCCAAGGTCAAGGGGGATCTGGCGGAATCCTGGACGGTGTCGAAGGACGGACTGACCTACACGTTCAAGCTGCGCCAAGGCGTGAAATTCCATGATGGTTCGACGCTCACGTCGGCCGACGTCAAGGCAAGCTACGAGCGCATTGTCAACCCGCCGAAGGGCGTAGTTTCGGTCCGCGGCAGCGCTTATTCCGACATCAAGTCGATAGAAGCGCCGGACGCAAACACCGTGGTGGTCAAGCTCGGTGCGCCGAACGCCGCGATGCTGTCCCTGTTCGCGTCCCCGTGGGACTGCATCTACAGCGCGGCGAAGCTGAAGTCGGATCCGAAGTATCCCAAGGAAGTCGTGATGGGTACCGGGCCGTACAAGTTTGTCGAACATGCCAATGGTTCACACTGGGTCGGCGTGCGCTTTGACGGCTATTTCGAAAAGGGCAAGCCGTATCTCGACGGTTTCCGCGCGATCTTTATCCGCAATACTGCCGCGCGGGTCAATGCGCTGCAGGCGGGAGAGGTGCTGGCAGAGTTCCGCGGGCACTCCCCGGCGGATCGCGACAAGCTGGTCAAGGCCGTGGGCGACAAGGTTAACGTCCAGGAAAGCTCATGGGTCTGCGCGCTGGTGGTGACGCACAACACGGAGAAAAAGCCGTTTGACGACGTGCGGGTACGCCGCGCGCTGTCGCTTGCCGTGGATCGCTGGGGCGGCGCGGAGGCACTGTCCAAGATTGCGCTGGTGCGCAGCGTGGGTGGTGTGCTGCGGCCCGGGTATGACCTCGCGGCCACGGAGCAGGAGCTGACCAGCTATCCGGGGTTCTCCAAGGACATCAACAAGTCCCGCGAAGAAGCAAAGCGTCTGCTGAAAGAGGCCGGTGTGCCGAACCTCAAGTTCAAGTTCACCAACCGCAATGTGCCCATGCCATACACGCCGGTTGGTGTGTTTCTGATCGACCAGTGGCGGCAGATCGGTGTGACGGCGGAGCACGAGCAGCTGGAAACCAAGCTCTATCAGGCCGCCCTGCGCGGCGGGAACTACGAAGTGGGGCTGGACTTCAACTGCGATTTCATGGATGAGCCCAACCTGCAGCTGCAGAAGTACCTGTCCACCGACAAGTCCACGATCGATTTCTCGCGGAGCATCGACCGTACGCTCGACGGGCTGTTCGAGAAGCAGGTGCGCACCAACAGCACCGAAGAGCGCCGCAAACTGCTGCGTGAATTCGAAAAGCGGGCGATGGAACAGGCCTACACGGTGCCCACAATCTGGTGGCATCGCATCATCGTGACCTGGAAGCAACTGAAAGGCTGGCATATGTCACCGAGCCACTATCTCAACCAGGACCTTTCTGAAGTCTGGCTCGACCAGTAAGACTGTTGACTGGCCGGCAATGAACGGGGAGGCGCGGTAATGTCCGCGCGTCCTTCGTTCATGTTGCCTTGCAACCAATGACAAATTACTAGAGATACACCTCATTAAAAAATGCTGCGTTATACGTTAAACCGCCTCTTGCTGATGATTCCGACGCTGCTCGGGGTTGCAGTGCTGGTTTTTATCATGCTGCGACTGGCGCCCGGTGACATCGTCGAATTGAAGCTGATGGCGGAAGGCGGCAGCGTTTCGCTGGAAACGCTGGCTGCCGAACGCGCCCGCCTGGGTCTCGACAAGTCGCTGTGGCTGCAGTTCGGCGACTGGATGGTGGGGCTGGTGACGCTCGACTTCGGTATCTCGATGTGGACCGGCAAGCCGGTGATCGAGGAGATCGGCTCCCGGCTGGAACTCTCGATGCAGGTCGCGATCATGGCTACGGTTCTTGCGATCCTGATCGCGCTGCCGCTCGGAACCCTGTCCGCTCTGTTCAAAGACACGTGGATCGACCAGGTCATACGCGTGTTCGCGATCGCCGGACTCGCCGTACCGTCATTCTGGCTCGGCATGATTATCATCCTGACGTTGCTGCTGACGTTCAATTGGATACCGCCGCTTACCTATACGCCGATTTACGAAGATCCATGGAAGAACCTGTCGCAGCTGATCTGGCCGGCGATGGCGGTTGGCTACCGATATTCCGCGGTGGCGACGCGCATGATGCGTTCCACCATTCTTGAAGTGCTGCAGGAGGATTACATCCGCACCGCGCGTGCCAAGGGTGTTTTTGAAAAGCTGGTCATTTCGCGCCACGCGATGCGCAACGCGATGCTGCCGGTGATTACGGTCATTGGTCTGGAATTTGCGTTTCTGATCGGCGGCCTGGTGGTGACCGAGCAGGTGTTCAATCTCAACGGCATCGGCAAGCTGTTCGTTGAGACCGTTACGCGCGGCGACTTCACCATGGTGCAGGCGCTGGTCATGCTG
>JAOUIN010000233.1 GCA_029883965.1 Betaproteobacteria bacterium | reverse complement strand
GCCGGTCTGGACGCGCGCAGCCGGCGCATCATTGAAGCCCGGTGGCTCGCCGAAAAAGATTCGGCAACGCTGCATGACCTGGCCACGGAATTCGGTGTTTCTGCCGAGCGCATCCGCCAGATCGAATCCAAGGCCATGGAGAAAATGAAGCATCAGATCGCAGCAGCCTGAACAAATCAGGCTGTGCATCCAAGCCCCGGCATATGCCGGGGCTTTTTATTTCAGCAGCAACTTGATGTCATGCAGCAGCGCCGGTGCGCCGGCGCCGTAAGATGCAAACAGGCGCAACCGCCCCTGCCCGTCAAGAACGTAGGTCCCCGCCGAGTGATCCATGCTGTAGCCGCCGCCGGGCAGGGTCTGCTTCTGGTAGAAAATCTTGAATTCCTTGGCGGTCCGCGCAATATCGTCCGCGCTGCCGGTCAGCCCGAGGAAACCGGGGTGAAAAGCAGGCACATAACGCTTCAGCACCTCGGGTGTGTCGCGTGCCGGATCAACCGTCACAAACAACACCTGCAGGCGGCCGGCGTCTGCACCCAGTTCCTTCATGACCATGGCCATCTCGCCCAGCGTGGTCGGACAAACGTCGGGACAGTGGGTAAATCCGAAAAAAACCGTGACCACTTTGCCCCGGAAATCGGCCAGCGTACGACGCTGCCCGTTGTGATCCGTCAGTTCCAGTGTTTTACCGAACGACGCTCCGGTGACATCCGTCAGTTTGAACTTCGGTGCGCCGGAGTCCGTACAACCCGCAAAGGCGAGTAACAGGATCGCGGCAGTCAACACCGCGAAAAAGCGCTGCAGGGCGACGATCATGTCAGACTGAAATTAATGCCTGCAGATAATGATCCACCAGCAGTGCCGCAAAAATAAGCGTCAGGTAGAGGATCGAGTAGCGGAAAGTGCGCCGGGCCAGCGCATCGCTGTAATCGGTATAGATTTTCACCGCGTAGAACATGAATACCGCGCCAAGCACCAGGGCCGAAACCAGATAGGGCAGACCGCTCATGCGGGTTACGAACGGCAGCGTCGAACAGGCCAGCAGGATAATCGTATACAGCAACACGTGCAGCCGCGTGAACTTGTCGCCATGCGTCACCGGCAGCATCGGCACTCCGGCCTTGGCGTATTCGTGCTTGCGATACAGGGCCAGCGCCCAGAAATGTGGCGGGGTCCACGCAAAGATGATCAGAAACAGCGTCAAGGCCTGCGCCGTCACCTCTCCGGTGACCGCGGCCCAGCCCAGCACCGGGGGCATCGCGCCCGATGCGCCGCCGATGACGATATTCTGCGGCGTCATCGGTTTGAGTATGACCGTGTAGATGATTGCGTAACCGACAAAGGTTGCGAGCGTCAGCCACATGGTCAGCGTGTTGACCCAGTGGTACAGCAGCGCAAGGCCGATCCCGCCGACGACCCCGGCGAAAACCAGTGTCTCCAATGATGTGAGCTGTCCGCGCGGCAGGGGTCGCGCCTGCGTGCGTGTCATCAGCGCGTCGATTTTCTGCTCGACCAGACAGTTCATTGCGGCGGCGGCGCCGGCCACCAGCGCAATACCCAGTGTCGCCGCAAACAGGACCGGCACCGGCACCATGCCGGGCGTCGCCAGAAACATGCCGATCACTGCGGTGAACACGATCAATGACACCACACGCGGCTTGGTCAGCGCGTAGAACTGCTGAATGCGTACGGACAACGAGGGGTGAACGGCAGAAGAGGACATCAGGAGGCGTGCCTTGGTCGAAGGGCGAAGTTTATCATCACCATGGTCCCCAATAAAATCGCCGCGCCCGCGTTGTGCGCGGCGGCGATCGTTAGCGGCAGGCTGGCCAGTACATTGGCGATGCCGAGCACGACCTGGGCCACCAGTACCGTCAGCAACATTCCGCCGTAACCGGTCAGCCCGGGCGTGCGCATCAGCGCCAGCGCCAATGCGCCCACATACAGCAAGGTCACCAGTGCGCCGACGCGGTGGGTCCAGTGTATGGCCGTGATCGCGTCATAGCTCAAATGTGTACCGGCTGCGGTCATGCCCAGTTCGCGCACCAGCTGAAAACCATGACGGAAATCCATGTTCGGCATCCACTCCCCGTGGCAGGTCGGAAAATCCACGCAGGCCAGCGCCGCATAATTGGTTGAAACCCAGCCGCCCAACGCGATCTGCACAATCACAACCCCCAAGCCGAGCAACGCCCACGGCCGCAGTTGCGATCCGGTGGTTTGAGCGACCTGCGGCGGCTTTCCCTGCCGCAATGCCAGCCACAACAGCAATGCCAGTGTCGCCAGACCCCCCAGCAGATGCAAAGTGACAATCACCGGTTTCAGCAACAGCGTCACGGTCCACATCCCCAGTGCCGCCTGAAAGATCACCAGCACCAGCAGTCCGGTCGCCAGCAGCGGCGACTGCCGCAACTCACGACGCCGCACCCACGCGATGACCGCGATCGCCAGTATCAGCAGACCCAGCCCGCCGGCAATGTAGCGATGGAACATTTCTTTCCAGGCTTTGCTCAACGACACGGGGCCGTGGACGCCGCCCTGCTCTTCCACCGCCCGCGCAATGTCATCCCGCGCATGATGCGGCGTCACCTCGCCGTAGCAACCCGGCCAGTCCGGACAACCCAGCCCGGCATCAGCCAAACGCACATAGGCGCCGACCACAATGACCACGAAGGTATAGATCACAGCAAACCAGACCAGCTTACGGAACATAATAAAATATCAATTAAATCAATTAGTTATAAATCAACCGATGCGCGAGACTTTGAGCAGGCGCTCGAGATCCTTGCGCATGCGACTGGGGTTCGCATCGCGGGGATAACGCAACACGAGGTTGCCCAATGGATCCACCAGATAAATATGGTCCGTACGCGCACCCTCGTAAGGCAGTGCTTCCAGCAACGCACTGCCGTTCGCGTCTACCATCCATGTTCCTTCGTATTCGGTGTGCAGCCGCTCTGACGGCTTGCCCTTGCCGGTCACCAGCCAGACGCGCTCGATGCGCTCCGGATACTTGCCCTGGGTCTTGCGCACCTGGCGGATCTGCCAGAGCTTCTTCTCGCAGTAGGCGTCGCATGTCGACTCATCAACGATGACGAACAGCCATTTACCCTCGAGCTGCGACAACGAAAATGCGCTGCCGTCCGTCAGCTTCAGGGATACGGCCGGCAACCGCTTCTCTTCCATGAGATCACCGTAATTGACCCGCCCTTCCGGCTGGTAAAAATAGTACGCGGCGAATGAGGCCACGAAAGGCGCGAGGCACACGGCCGCAATCAGCCACAGGGCTTTATTGCTTTGGGTTGGAGCGTCGTTTGACATGGGTCACCAGATAATAAATCAGCATGGCCAGACTCATTGCGTACCATTGGAACGCATAGGCCAGATGTGTATTGCGCCCCAGATCAGGCCGGTTCCAGGCGCGCACCAGATCGTCGGCGACTGCACTTTCCTGCTGAATCACGAAAGGCTGCAGCTCCAGGCCGGTCGCCTGACGATAACGTTCAAATACCAGGTTCTGCCAGACATTGCCCTCGGCGACTTTTGTCGACAACTCCAGAAAACGTTCGCTGTAGGCAATCGCCACCCCTTGTATGACCTGCTCGCCTGCGGGCGCGCTGACCACCGGCAGGCTGCGGTCGCGCGGGCCGGCCACCCACCCGCGATTGACCAGCACATAACGCTCCGAACCCGCAATCCGGAGCGGTGTTGCCACATGGAACCCCGGCTGGTGCTTGTAAATACGGTTATCGACGAACACAGTAAACTTCGGCACGAATTCGCCGCGCACCTCAACACGTCGCAACAGAACATCATCCTGCGCCATCGGCTGTCCGCTTAATTTCACTGCGGGCTGCCGCATCTGCTCGTCGTAGCGCGCCTGCAATCCTTCCTTGTACTGCGCGCGCCCTATCTGCCACTGGCCCAGCGCCAGCGTCAGCGCAATGCCCGCGACCGCCAGCAGGGTCATTCCCGGACG
>JAOUIN010000232.1 GCA_029883965.1 Betaproteobacteria bacterium | reverse complement strand
GTCTTTGATGGTAATTACGCCGTCGTCCATGATCAGATCTCCTGAATTCCGTTATAGGCGTAGTTTATCGCGTGTCGGTGCTGTCCGGTCGCTTTTGCGTCATTGCCCCTGCAGCGGCTTTTTCCCAATTGTCCAGCACCGTGCATGCAATCAGGTCGCCAGTGACATTCACCGACGTGCGGCACATGTCCAGAATGCGATCAACACCGATGATCAGCGCAATGCCGCTGGCGGGTATCCCTATGGTCCCAAGCAGCATCGACAGAATGACGATGCCGATGCCCGGCGTGCCAGGAGAGCCGATTGACGCCCCCACGGCCAGCACGACGATCAACACCAGTCCGCTGAGGCTGACATCCACACTGAAAACCTGCGCGAGAAACAGCGTGGCGACCGCCTGGTACAGCGCCGTGCCCGCCATGTTGATGGTCGTTCCCAGCGGGATCACGAACTGGGAGACACTGGGGCTGACGCCGAGCTTGTCTTCAGCCGTTCGCAACGATACGGGCATGACCGCGGCCGAACTCGATGTCGAGAATGCGAGCAACAGCACCTCACGCGCCGCCCGCAGGAATACCAGCGGCGACTGCCGCCGCTTCAGCGTAAACAAGACCAGATACATCGCGAATACGCCAGCCAGCCCCAGCAGCACGGTGAACACATAGACACTGACTCCGATCAGTGCATCGAAGCCCAGCCGGGTGGTGATCTGTGCGAGCAGGCCGAATACCGCCAGCGGAACCAGGTACATCGCCCAGTGCACCACCACCATAGTTACCGCCTGCACGGCGCGCAGCAGATCCAGCAATGGTTTGGCGTTATCCCGGGTCAGCGTCATCAACGCAATGCCCAGCAGCGCCGCAAACAAAACGACCTGCATCATGTTCTGCTCGAGCCCGGCGCGCAGCGGGTTGCTCGGCACCAGATCGACAATACGCGCCGGCAGATCACCCAGGCCCGGCGCGCGCGGCGCCTCGCTTCCGGTTGCCGGCGCAGATGTGGTAACGCTGGCGACCAATTTGCTGTCGACGAAATCGCCGGGGCGGATCATCAACGCCACCGCAATGCCGATCAGCACCGCGGCCACGGTGGTCAATACGAAAAACACCACGACACGCAGTCCCGTACGCCGCAGTTGCTCCACGCCGCCCCCCGCTGCCATGCCGAGGACAATCGACGCCACGACCAGCGGGATGACGATCATCTGGATCAGCGCCAAAAAGATATGTCCGGGCAGCGCCAGCCAATTGGTTACGATGTGCGCGGTGCCTGGTGTCAGCCAGCCGGTGCCCGGCCCCATCGCAATGCCCGCTGCAACTCCCATAAGCATCGCGATCAGCACCTGCAGCCACAATCGCGCACGCACGAACCCGGCCAGCTGGACATGCAGTTCGCCGAGGCTGCGCAGTTGCAGGCGTTGTGTTACAGGTTCGCTCAAGATTTGGCTACCGTGGTAATCGGTCTACCCGTTTTTATCAGACTCGTCACAAAGGCGGCAAGCCGGACAGCAGCGGCAACACAGGATTCAATCCGGAAAAAGCAACGGGCCGGAGCATAGTCCGGCCCGTCGTTGCATCATGAATCTCCTCGTGCAGCCGGATCAACCCGCCGCAATCGTGCTTTTGGAACCACTGCCAGGCCTGAGGTCACACAAGGTCGAAGCGATCGAGGTTCATCACCTTGACCCAGGCCGCGACGAAGTCCTTGACCAGCTTCTTCTTGCCGTCGGCACTGGCATAGACCTCTGCGTAAGCACGCAGCACCGAATTGGAGCCGAACACCAGGTCGTTGCGCGTGCCCGTGTGCTTAACCTTGCCGCTCTGGCGGTCACGGCCCTCGAACACTTCGGAACCGGCGTCCTTTGCCTTCCACTCCGTCCCCATATCGAGCAGCCGGACGAAAAAGTCATTGCTCAGCACACCCACCTTGTCGGTGAACACGCCATGCTGGCTGCCGTCGGCATTGGTACCGAGTACGCGCAGTCCACCCACAAGCGCGGTCATTTCGGGCGCGGTGAGGTTCAGCATCTGCGCCTTGTCGATCAGCATGGCTTCGGTCGGCGCGTCACCCCGGCCACGGCCATAATTGCGGAAGCCATCGATCACGGGTTCGAGCACATCGAAGGCATCGACGTCGGTCTGATTCTGGCTGGCATCGACCCGGCCCGGCGCAAACGGCACGTTGACCGTCACTCCGCCGGCCTTCGCCGCCTGCTCCACGCCCACGCAGCCCGCAAGCACGATCACGTCGGCCAGTGAGGCCTTGCCGCTCGCCTTCTGGATTTCTCCCAGCCTGGCCAAGGTCTTCAGCACGGACTTGTTGATGGCCCAGTCCTTCTGCGGCGCGAGCCGGATGCGCGCGCCGTTGGCACCGCCGCGCTTGTCGCCGCAGCGGAATGTCGATGCCGAAGCCCAGGCCACCGACACCAGTTCACCCACTGACAGGCCGGAGGCGGCGATCTTCGCCTTGAGCCTGGCTATATCCGCTGCGGTCGGCTTGTGCTTGGCCGCAGGCAGCGGATCCTGCCAGATCAGGTCTTGCTTCGGCACCTCGGGCCCGATGTAGCGAGCCTTGGGCCCCATGTCGCGGTGAGTCAGCTTGTACCACGCACGGGCAAAGGCGTCGGCAAAGTCCTTGGGATTGTCGAGGAAACGCTTGGAAATCTTTCCGAATTCCGGATCGAAGCGCATTGTCAGATCGGTGGTCAGCATCGTCGGCTTGTGGAACTTGCCCTTCACATGCGCGTCCGGAATGATCTCCGGTGCATTCTTGGCCACCCACTGCTTGGCGCCGGCCGGTGACTTCTCCATTTCCCATTCGTACTTGAAGAGGAGTTCGAGGTAATCGTTGCTCCACTTTGCCGGGGTCCTGGTCCAGGTCACCTCAAGGCCGCTGGAGATGGTGTCCTTGCCATGGCCGCTGCCGTGGTTGCTCATCCAGCCCAAACCCTGAGCTTCGACCGGCGCCGCCTCGGGTTCCGGCCCCTTGTGCGATTCCGGCGCTGCGCCATGGCACTTGCCGAAAGTATGGCCGCCGGCGATCAGTGCGACGATTTCCTCGTCATCCATCGCCATGCGGTAAAACGTTTCGCGGATGTCCTTGGCCGCCAGCAGGTAGTCGCCGCTGGCGTTCGGGCCTTCGGGATTGACGTAGATCAGGCCCATGTGCGAGGCACCGAAGGGGCCCTGTAATTCGCGCTTGCCATCGTCGATGCGCTTCGCGTCCACGCCCAGCCACTTCATTTCCGGACCCCAGTTCACGTCCTGATCCGGCTCCCACACGTCCTCGCGCCCGCCGGCGAAGCCGAAGGTCTTGAAGCCCATGGTCTCCAGCGCGACGTTGCCGGCGAGGATCATCAGGTCGGCCCAGGAAATCTGCTGGCCGTATTTCTGCTTGATCGGCCACAACAGGCGGCGCGTCTTGTCGATGTTGACGTTGTCGGGCCAGGAATTCAGAGGTGCAAAGCGCTGCTGTCCGCGCCCGCCGCCGCCGCGCCCGTCGATGGTGCGGTACGTGCCCGCCGCGTGCCAGGCCATGCGGATGATCTGCGGGCCGTAATGACCGAAGTCGGCCGGCCACCAGGGCTGCGAATCGGTCATCAGCTTGGCCAGGTCTGCTTTCAGCGCCTTGTAATCGAGTTTCTTGAATTCCCTGGCATAGTCGAATTTCTCGCCAAGCGGGTTGGAACGATTGCCGTGCTGGTTAAGCAGGTCGACACGAAGCTGGTTGGGCCACCAGTCGCGGTTAGACGTGCCGCCGCCGGCAGCGTGATTGAACGGGCACTTGGATTCGGTTGACATTATTTCTCTCCTTGATCGTTTGCAGCTCAGCCTGATTTCAGGCCCGGGCAGTTGTCACTGATAAGTCCAATTCGGATCGGAATGCTTGATATTGATCAACGTCTGTTCAAAACCCGGACCGGCTGGTGCGCGGACCAAAAAGCGACCGCGCCAAACTCGCCAGCAGGAACGCCGGCATGGTCCACTGCAATGGAGTACTGT
>JAOUIN010000231.1 GCA_029883965.1 Betaproteobacteria bacterium | reverse complement strand
CTGCTGCAGCGACCTGCGGCAGGTGGGTGATGCACATCACCTGGTGCTTGGCCCCCAGTGCCTTCAGCATGCGCCCGACGATTTCAGCGACGCGTCCGCCGATACCGACGTCGACCTCGTCAAAAATCAGCGTCGGCACATGCGCAACGCGGCTCAGTATCGTCTGTATCGCCAGCGAGAGGCGTGACAGTTCGCCGCCCGACGCAGTCTTTGCAATCGGCTGCGGCGTCATTCCGGAATGAGGTGCCACGCGAAACTCGATCTGTTCCAGCCCGTGCGCGGCCGGTGTTTCCAGCGGTTCCAGTGCCACCGTAAAAACACCGCCCAGCATCGCCAGTTCCTGCATGCCTGCGGTCACTGCGTCGGCGAGTTTTTTTGACGCCTTCTTCCGTCCTGCAGTCAGTTTTTTTGCGACATCACGATAAGCCCCTTCGGCCTCGGTCTCGCGTGCGCGCAGCGTTTCGGGGTCGCCACCGGCACCGAGTTCCGCCAGCCGCTCACGTGTATGCGTCGCCAGTTCCGGCAGTGCATCGGGCTCGACACGGTATTTGCGTGCCGCTGTATGCAGCGCATCCAGGCGCTGTTCGACTTCGCGCAACCGTTGCGGATCGAGATCGGCGCGCTCGCCGTAGCGGCGCAGCGCGCCCGCACCTTCCTGCAACTGGATCTGCGCCGGCTCCAGCGCATCGAGTATGCCTTTCAGGCGAGCATCATGGCGCAACAGCGGTTGCAACCGCGCAATCACGCTGTTCAGTTGCGCCAGCGCCGCGCCCTCGCCTTCATCGAGAGTTTCCACACCGGCCTGCGCTGCTTCGATCAGGCTTGCCGCATGCGCCAGCCGCGCGTGCTCTGCAACAACCTCCGGCCATTCGCCCGGCACAAGCTTCAAGCCGTCGAGTTCCTGCAACTGCCATTCCAGGCGCTCCCGCTCGGCACTGATCGCGGCTGCATTGCCTTCGAATGCCAGCCGCTCCTCGCGCCGCCGCTGCCATGTACGCCAGGCCTCTGCAACCTGAGACACCAGTGCATTCATGCCGCCGTAGGCATCGGTAAGCGCCCGCTGCGTTGCCGTGCGGCTCAATGACTGGTGCTGGTGCTGGCCGTGGATATCGACCAGCAGATTACCGGCTTCGCGCAACTGCGCCGTCGTCGCCGCATGACCGTTGATGAAACCGCGCGAGCGCCCCGACGCCTCGACCACGCGCCGCAACAGGCATATGCCTTCGTCGCCGGCGAGTTCGTTCTGCGCCAGCCATGACTCCAGCACCCTGTTGCCGTCGACGTCGAATTCCGCGGTGATGTCCGCACGGCCCGCGCCCTCGCGCACGGCGATCGCATCGGCGCGTTCACCCAGCGTGAGTGCCAGCGCATCGATCAATATGGATTTTCCCGCGCCGGTTTCTCCCGTGAGCACGGTAAACCCGCCGCCGAATTCGAGTTCAAGGCGTTCGACGATGACAAAATCGCGGATGATCAACCGGCGCAGCATGGGGAGTTCCGGAAAACGGCGGGGATCAGTCCCGGTTCCAGTGCAGTTTCTCGCGCAGCATCGCGTAATAGCTGTGGCCCACCGGATGCAGCAGCTTGATCGTGTGCGCAGAACGCCGCACCACGATTCGGTCACCTTCACGCAGGTCAAAATGCGAATGGCTGTCGCAATGCACGCGCGGATCGTCGGCGCTGCGCACGATGATTTCCACCGTACTGTCGCCGCCAATTACGATGGGGCGGTTCGACAGCGTATGCGGCGAGACCGGCACCAGTGACATCACGCTCAGCGCCGGATGCACGATCGGCCCGCCGGAGGACAATGCGTAGGCTGTCGAACCGGTCGGCGTCGCGACGATCAGTCCGTCCGAACGCTGGTTGTAAATGAAGTCGCCATCGATGCGCACCTCGATTTCCACCAGGCCGCCCTTGAAACCCTTGGAGACGACAACGTCGTTGAACGCCAGCACTTCGAACACGCGCTCCTGGTCACCGTTGCCGCCGCTCCAGACCTCGGATTCGAGCAACATGCGCTCCTCGGCCACAAACTTGCCGTCAAGAATCGCGGTAATGCTCTCGAAAATCGTATCGACCGAAATGTCGGTCAGGAATCCGAGCCGCCCCTGGTTTACACCGACCAGCGCCACGTCGTAGGGTGCGAAAGTGCGCGCGATGTTGAGCATGGTGCCGTCGCCGCCCAGCACGATGGCCAGATCGGCCTCGCGCCCCAGTTCTTCCAGCACCCGCACGGCGTAGGGACAATTGTCGATATGCGCTGCGGTCAGCCGGTCAATCAGCACCTTGACGCCACGCCCTTCGAGAAAGCGCGCGAGCTTCAGCACCGGCTCGGCAATTTCCGGGGACTTGTATTTTCCGATCAGCGCAACTGTGGGAAAAGCGGCGGACATGGCGGCATTAAACCATAATTCATCTGCGACTGGTGCAGCGTAAACCCCATAAAAAACAATGCATTGGCGCTCAATCACGGAGAGTGCTGGCGGCTTGTCCTTTTTGTGTAAAATCGTTCGCATGGCTAATGAAGCACAAGCACTGAACGAACGCGCACAGCTGCTGCTGAAAACCCTCGTCGAGCGTTACATCGCCGACGGACAACCGGTGGGCTCGCGCGCATTGTCCAAGATCTCCGGCCTCGACCTGTCACCGGCGAGCATCCGCAACGTCATGGCCGACCTGGAGGAAATGGGTTTTATCGCCAGTCCGCACACTTCCGCCGGCCGCGTCCCGACCGCACGCGGTTACCGCGTCTTCGTCGACACCCTGCTCACCGTCAAACCGCTCGATCGCATCGAGATCCACCAGCTCGAAGGCCAGCTGCAGGTGGAAAACACGCAGAAACTCGTCGCCTCGGCATCGCATGTGCTGTCGGAACTGACACGCTTTGCCGGCATCGTCGTCACGCCGCGACGCGCCAGCGGCTTTCGCCACATCGAGTTCCTCAAGCTCGCTGAAAAACGCCTGTTGCTGATACTTGTCACCGCTGACGGCGACGTGCAGAACCGCATCATCCAGACTGAAAAAGTCTACTCGCCGTCGGAACTGGTCGAGGCGGCCAACTTTCTCAACCAGAAATTCGCCGGCTGCACCTTCGAGGAAATCCGCGGCCGCATCCATGCCGAACTGAAACAGCTGCGCGAAGACATGACCCAGCTGATGTCGGCGGCACTCGCTGCAGGCGATCAGGCGGTCACCGATTCGGCCGAAGACGTCGTCATCTCCGGTGAAGTCAATCTGCTTGGCATCGACGACCTGTCATCGAACATGGGCAAACTGCGTGACCTGTTCAACCTGTTTGAGCACCGCACCACGCTGCTACAGCTGCTTGACGTTTCGAGCCGCGCCCAGGGTGTGCAGATTTTCATCGGCGGCGAAGCGGGCCTGCAACCGCTCGACGAATGCAGCGTGGTCACGGCACCCTACGAAGTCGACGGCAAGATCGTCGGCACCGTCGGCGTCATCGGCCCCACGCGCATGGCCTATGAGCGCGTGATTCCCATCGTCGACATCACCGCCAAGCTGCTCTCCAGCGCGCTGACCCAGCGCTGATCACGCGGCCAACGCCGCCCACCGGCATTAATGCTTCACACAGGGTAAACGCTTGAGTCAATTCGCCAAAGAACCACCGTATGCACATGGCACGGCGCCGAAAATCGGCATCCTGCTGATCAATCTCGGCTCACCCGAAGCCGCCACGCCCGGGGCGGTGCGCACCTACCTGCGCGAATTCCTGTCCGACCCCCATGTCGTCGAAATCCCGCGGCCCGTCTGGTGGCTGATCCTGAACCTGTTCGTGCTGACGACGCGCCCCGGCGCCTCGGCGAAGCGCTATGCGCAGGTATGGACCAAAGAAGGCTCGCCACTGCAAGCGCACACGGCAACCCAGACCAACATGCTGCGCGGCTATCTCGGCGAGCGGCTCAAACAGCCCCATGTCGTTGAATATGCAATGCGCTACGGCAAACCGGCAATCAGCGACAAACTGAACATGCTCAAAGCGCAGGGA
>JAOUIN010000230.1 GCA_029883965.1 Betaproteobacteria bacterium | reverse complement strand
GGCGGCCCGTGTGTGTTGCGACCCCATGTTTTCATTGCATCATCGATCTGTCAAACTGCAACGGCGCGGCATAACAAGAACGATGGCTCGCATTCAATCGGGCTTATCTCTCGGCAAAGGATACGGCATGTCCACTCGCGGTTTCTGGATCGATCATTTTCCCGGCAATTTCCTGTGGTCCAACGCAGCGCTCGCGTGCAAGGGCATGGCGCCCTATGGCGTAGTGGCGATGGACGAAATCGACCGCATTGCGGAACGTCTGAAACCGCGGCAGGGCGAGCCACAGGCGTGGCAGGAGGAATGGTGCGCGATGGCGGCACGCGTGGAGCGGGTGGCTGATGATGCCGCGAAGCAGGGGTGCGATCGTACTGCGGGCAATTACTACATGCGTGCCGGAAACTATTACTACACTGGAGAGCGTTTCATCCCCCCGGGCGAGGCCAAGATTGAGGTCGGACGCAAGGCCTACCGCTGTTACCGTGCCGGGCTGACACGCTGTTACCCGAACATCGAATTCGTCGAGGTGCCGTACGGGCAGGCTACGCTGCCGGCGTTGTTTCTGCGAGCGCCGGGCGTGCCGGATCGTGCGCCGACGGTAGTCATCTTCAATGGCATGGACAACTGCAAGGAGATGAGCGTTATTTTCGCCGGCCTCGAATTCGCGAAGCGCGGCATGCACACGCTGGCCATCGACGGACCGGGGCAGGGCGAGACGCTGCGCTTTCGCGGCATACACAGCCGCCATGACTACGAAGTGCCGGGAACCGCGGCCTACGAGTACGTCGCGCAGCGCACCGACGTGGATCCGGCGCGGGTGGTGATCATGGGTTACAGCTTCGGCGGTTATTACTCGGCGCGAATTGCGGCGTTCGAGCAGCGCTACGCCGCGGGCGTGTCGATGACGGCGCTGCACTGGGATCTCGCGGCCTGGCAAATTCGCATCAAGGAGAAGGCGCAGGCCGAAGGCACCAAGGTCGCGCAATCCAATTTCCAGTTCCAGTGGGTCGTTGGTGCAGCCGATGCCGACGGCGGCATCGAGGTGGCGAAACGCTTCCGCCTGCAGGAAGTCGCACCGCAGATCACCATGCCGTACCTGGTCACCCACGGCGCGAACGACCGCGTGGTGCCGGTGGAGAACGCGCAGAAACTGTACGATGCGCTCGGCTCAACGCAGAAGCTGCTGCGTATTTTTACTGCGGAAGACGGCGGCGCCGAACACGCGCATGTCGACAACCGGCAGGTGGGCATCGATTTCGTAGCGGACTGGATAGCCTTGAATCTGCCGGCTTGAGCGTCTGGCAGTCGCTCGGCCCGCGCTTGCGCTATCCGCGCCTGGCCCATGTGTTGGGGGCGCTGCCGGTGATGCACGCTCCGACAACGTCTCTGCAGACGGAGTAAACTTCCGGCTCCTGCAGTTGTCTGTATCCACGCCTTCCGAACAGTTTTATACCTGCTCCTTTATGAAACGCATTGTTTATCTTTTGACCGCAGTGGTCCTGCTGGTCACGGTGGGCCTCGCCTGGCAGCATTATTCCAAACCGAAGCCTTCCTCTGCAGTGGCGGCAAAACCTGCGGCCGGACAGGTGCGCGCCATGCCGGTGAAGGCGGTGCAGGTGCGCACGGACACCGTCACCGAAACGGTCACCGCGGTCGGTACGCTGCTGGCCAATGAATCGGTGATGATCCGGCCGGAAATCGACGGTCGCATCGAGGCGATTCATTTCAAGGAAGGGCAGGTGGTACGTAAAGGCGACAGGCTGGTGTCGCTGGACGCCTCCGAGGTCGATGCGCAACTGGCTTCGGCAGTGGCAGCGGCGAATCTGAACCGCAGCCGTCTCAAGCGTACGGAAGATTTGTTCGCCAAAAAGTTCATCAGTGCGCAGGCGCTGGACGAGGCCCGGGAAAACCTGAACCAGACCGATGCGCGTGAAGCCGAGATCAAGGCCAAACTCGCGAAAAGCACGATACGCGCGCCGTTTGAAGGTGTGACCGGATTGCGCCAGATCAGTCCCGGCGCCTATGTGAAGGCCGGACAGGATGTGGCGCGCCTGGAGGGCATCGGCGTGCTGAAGCTCGATTTCCGGTTGCCGGAAGCGTACTTGCGCAAGATTCGCGTCGGGCAGGAACTGGCGGTGACGGTGGATGCCTATCCCGACGAAATTTTCACGGGCGGCATTTATGCCATCGAACCTGCGGTCGATGAAGCGACGCGCACCGTGCTGCTGCGCGCGAGACTGCCCAACCCCGGTGTGCGGCTGAAACCCGGCATGTTCGTGCGGGTGAGTCTGACGCTGGAGCAGCGCGAAAATGCACTGGTGGTGCCCGAGCAGGCGATCGTGCCGCGCGGCGGCGACCATTACGTGTATCGCATCGTCGACGGCAAGGCGGTTTCTACCAGGGTGCAGCTCGGGCTGCGTCGTCCCGGCGAAGTCGAGATAGTCGATGGACTTGCTGCAGGGCAGTCCATAGTCACCGACGGGCAGTTGAAACTGCAGGACGGGACAGCTGTCAGCGTAATGACGGAAAAGCCCGCGGCAGCCAAACCTTAGGCCCTGGCTATGTTCCTCCCTGAAATCTCCATCAAGCGCCCCGTGCTTGCCACGGTGATGAGCCTGATGATCATCCTGGTCGGCGTGATTTCCTTCGACCGGCTGACGGTGCGCGAGTATCCGAAAATCGACACGCCCGTGGTTTCGGTCCGGACGGTGTACACGGGGGCGAGTCCCCAGGTCATCGAATCACAGGTGACGCAGCCGCTGGAAGACAGCATTTCGGGCATCGAGGGCGTGAAGACCGTGAAATCGGTCAGCCGCGAGGAAGTCAGCCAGATCACCGTCGAATTCACCAACGATCGCGACCCTGATCTCGCGGCCAACGATGTGCGGGACCGCGTGTCGCGTGCGCGCGGTCGCCTGCCCGACGAAGTGGATGAGCCGATCATTGCCAAGGTCGAGGCTGATGCGCAGGCTATCATGTGGCTGAGGCTCTTCTCCGACCAGCATGCCGCGCTGGAAATTTCCGATTATGCCGATCGTTATGTTGCCGACCGGCTGAAAACGCTGTCCGGTGTGGCCTCGGTCATCATTGGCGGCGAGCGGCGCTATGCAATGCGGGTCTGGCTCGATCGCGAGCGGCTCGCGGCCTACGCATTGACGCCGCAGGACGTCGAAGATGCATTGCGCCGGCAGAACATCGAAGTGCCTTCCGGGCGCATCGAGAGCAGCCAGCGCGAATTCACGGTGCTTTCCGAATCCGACCTGCGCACGCCGGAGCAGTTCAATCGACTGATCATCCGCGAAGTGAAGGGTTATCCGGTGAGGTTGCGCGATGTCGGGCGCGCTGAAATCGGCGCGGCGGATGATCGCAACATCCTGCGCGTCAACGGTAATTCCGCGGTGGGCCTGGGCGTCGTCAAGCAATCGACGGCCAATACGCTCGCGGTGGCGCAGGCGGTGAAGCGCGAGATCCCGAAACTGGCCGCGGCGCTGCCGCCGGGCATGCAGATCGCCGTTGCTTTCGATACGTCGGTGTTCATCGAAAAATCCATCACTTCGGTTTACACGGTGATGGCGGAAGCGCTGGCGCTGGTGGTGCTCGTGATCTTTTTCTTCCTGAGATCGTTCCGTGCGACGCTGATTCCCTTCGTCACCATTCCGGTGTCGCTGATCGGTGCCTTTTTCCTGATCTGGATCATGGGATTCTCGATCAATGTGCTGACGTTGCTCGGCATCGTGCTCGCGGTCGGCCTGGTGGTGGACGACGCGATTGTCGTACTCGAGAACATCCACCGTCATGTCGAAGACGGTATGACCCCGGTGGATGCCGCGCTCAAAGGCGGGCGCGAAATCGCCTTTGCGGTGGTGGCGATGACGGTGACATTGGCTGCGGTGTTCGCACCGCTGGCGTTTTCCACCGGCAACACCGGGCGGCTGTTCCTCGAGTTCGCGCTGACCGTGGCGTCGGCGGTGGTGGTGTCGGGTTTTGTCGCGCTGACGCTGACGCCGATGATGTGC
>JAOUIN010000229.1 GCA_029883965.1 Betaproteobacteria bacterium | reverse complement strand
TACCGGCGTGCTCAACGGCAGCGCATTGGTATTGATGTATTCAGCACTGGCACTGGCGCCGGTATCGACTGTCGCGCCCATCATCGCCGCGTACCCGCTGGTTACCGTCATCGTCAGCGCCTTTTTCCTGCGCACCGAACCTGTCAGTCATCGTGCCACGGCCGGCGCAGTCATCACCGTCACCGCAATAGCATTTCTGGTCGCCACGATTCCGAGGCCCGGCACCTGAACAATTTCCGGATTGCATATACTTCCGCCATGATCACAGATCCCTGGACGCCGTTTTCATTTATCGTCGTCAATCTGGCACGTCAGATCCGTGCCGGAGAAATCACCTTCAGCGGCGTCAACTCGACGCTGCCGATGCTCGCCTGCCTGCTCGCCAAACGAGCCTACGATTTTGACTTTACCTACATCAACGTTGCCGGCGGCGTCGAGCCGCAACCCGTGAGCATTCCGCTTTCGAGCAGCGACCCTGCCATCGTTGCCGGATCTCCGGCCATATTCGCCAACCAGGATTTTTACGACCTGTGCGCGCGCGGCGGACTGGATCTCGTATATCTCGGTTGCGCGCAGATCGACGCTGAAGGGCGTACCAATGTATCCGCCATCGGCACCTGGGAAAACCCGAAAGTACGTCTGCCCGGCGGCGGTGGCGCCGCAGTCATGCTGCCGACGGCGAAGCGCGTTGTCACATGGCGCACGGACCACACGCCGCGCGCACTGGTCGAAAAACTCGATTTTGTAACAGCGGCCGGCAACATGACGGCGTTGATCACGCCCCTGGCCGTATTCATACGGGAACCACGGGCAGGATCACGCTTTCGCCTCGAGCACTACAATCCTGCGTCAACGGTGGCGCAGATTGTCGCCGCGACAGGCTTCCGCTTTGATGCAGCGAATGCGCAGATGGCCGAGCCGCCAACCAAATCGGAACTGGATACACTGAAGGAGCTTGATGTCGGCAAAAAATTTTCAAGCCCGGTGAACAGCTGAGCGCACAGGCCCGCGGCACTGCACTGAGCGTGCTACGATAGCGCCTGCATTGCCCAGTGTGATTGTCGTGATCCGCACATAGCGCCTGCATCCGTCTCAATTCTAAAATCCGCACACATGCTTCCGTTACAAGGCGTACGCGTCGCCGAATTCTGCCAGGTGCTGGCAGGGCCGTTTGCGGGCTGCCTGCTGGCTGACATGGGCGCCGATGTCATCAAGGTCGAATCGCCCGAGGGTGACCTGATGCGGCAGTGGCCGCCGATACTCGAGGGATACAGCCAGTATTTCGCCTCGGTCAATCGCAACAAGCGTTCGGTCGTGTTCGATCTGAAAAATGAGTCCGACCGCGCCGCGGCGCGCCAGCTCGCGCTGTCCGCGGACATCGTGCTGGAGAATTTCCGCCCCGGCGTCATGGCCAGATTCGGCCTGGATTACGCGACACTGGCGCTTGACCACCCCGCCCTCGTGTACTGCTCGGTCTCGGCTTTCGGACAGACCGGACCGCGCGCCACCGAAGGCGGCTTCGACATGACCGTACAGGCCATGAGCGGCGTCATGAGCGTCACCGGTGACAAGGATGGTCGTCCGGCAAAATGCGGCATACCCATCGCAGATTTCTCCGCCGGCCTTTATGCCGCGTTCAGCGTCACCGCCGCGCTGCACAAGGCTCGTGCGACCGGCCAGGGCGACCACGTCGATGTGTCCATGCTCGGCAGCATGCTGGGCATTGCCAACCTCCAGACGAGTGAGCTGTTCGCCACCGGGCGCGATCCGGTACGCCTGGGTTCCGCGCACCCGTTGAATGCCCCGTATGCGGCCTTCTGCTGCCGGGACGGCTATTTCGCGCTGGCCGCCGGCACCAACAAACTGTGGACCGGCGCCTGCGCGGCGATCGGCCGCGATGATCTGACACTGGATACGCGCTATACGTCGCCGACGCTGCGTGCGAAAAACCAGGACGCATTGCGCGAACAGCTTGAAGCAGAGTTCGTCAAATATGATGCCTGCGATCTGCTGGAGCGGATGAATGCAAACGGCGTCCCGTGTGCGCCGCTGTATTCCTACTCGCAGGTACTCGCTGATCCGCAGGTCCAGCACATGCAATGGGTCGAGGACATCACGCTGCCCAACGGCGTGGCCAGCAAAACCGTGATTTCTCCGCAACGCGTTTCGGGACAGCGCCTGGGTGTCCGGCAGGCACCGCCTGCACTGGGTGCTCATACACAACAGGTCATCGCCGAACTGAAAACGGCTTCAACCAAGGCAGCAACATGAAAAATACCGCCCGCTTCCGCCATTTTGTCGCCGAGTTCACCCGACTCGCTGAAAAGAACAGTGACGACGAAAAGACAATGCTCGACACCGGCAGCAGATTGCTGGGGGAACTGATCGCACATGACGACTGGCTGCCCGATGAATGCGCACAGCCGCACCCGCAGTTCTACCAGCAGTACCTGCTGTATTGCGACCCGCTGGAGCGGTTTTCAGTCGTCAGCTTTGTCTGGGGTCCAGGGCAGAAAACACCGGTGCATGATCACATGGTATGGGGCATGGTCGGCATGATGCGTGGCGCGGAGTCCTGCCGCCGCTTCGAATTGACCACCGCGGGAAAACCGATGGCCGCCAGCGAAACCGAGCGCCTGCTGCCGGGTCAGGTCGATCGCGTATCACCGACGGTCGGTGATATCCATGAGGTCGCCAATGCGCATGATGATCAGGTTTCGATCAGCATTCACGTCTACGGCGCGAATATCGGCGCGGTCAAACGCCATGTGTTCGACCCCGCCACGGGAATCGATAAACCTTTCGTGTCCGGATACTCGAGTCCGCTGATGCCGAATTTCTGGGACCGGTCTGCAGAAGTGCGCGCCAGCATCACACCGTCCGCCTGACCATATGAGCGATGAACTGCTGCGGCAGCACGACAAGCACGTCACACGGCTGACACTGAACCGGCCGCAGAAGGCCAATGCATTGTCCGCATCCCTGGTCGAGGCCATGATTGACGCCGTCGACTATGCGGCCACGGACGGGACCAGACTGCTGATTCTTGAAGGCACCGGCACCCATTTCTGCGCCGGTTTCGATTTCTCCGAAATACAGGCCCGCAGCGAAGGCGACCTCGCATTGCGCTTCATTCGCATCGAAACCCTGCTGCAGGCGCTGTATCACGCCCCCTATGAAACGCTGGCCCTTGCGCAGGGTCGTGTGTTCGGTGCCGGCGCCGACATCGTCGCAAGCTGCGGCCTGCGGATTGCCTCACCCGACACCACGTTCCGCATGCCCGGACTGCGGTTCGGCGTTGTCCTCGGCACGCGCCGGCTGGTCCATCGGGTCGGCGCAGACCAGGCGCGTGACATACTGTCGACTTCGCGCACCTTCGATGCCGTCGAAGCTCTGGGCATTGGTTTTCTGACAGGGATAGCGCCGCAAAGTGAATGGCCTGAAAAAATATCCGGCGCGCAGGTCGCCGCGGAAACTCTCACCCCCGCGGCAATGTCTGCATTGCATCGCCGGACCATTACCGACAGCCGCGCCGACGATATGGCCGAACTCGCGCGCTCGGTCAGCGCACCAGGCCTTAAAGAACGAATTCGCAGATTTCGCGAATCCACGAATTGAAAAGGAAGCGACATGAACAATCCACTGCCCGTCACAATGAGAGCTATCGAAATTTCAGCCCCGGGCGGCCCCGAAGTTCTGAAACCGGTTGAACGCCCGTTGCCCGAAATCAAAGACCATGAAGTGCTGATTAAAGTCACGGCAGCCGGCATCAATGGACCCGACATCATGCAGCGCAAAGGACTGTATCCTGCGCCGGCTGGCGCCTCCGATCTGCCCGGGCTCGAGGTATCCGGCACCATCGTTGCCAAGGGCAAGAATGTACAGCGCTGGTCGACTGGCGACAAAATCGTCGCACTGACCAACGGTGGCGGTTACGCAGAATATGTCGCCGCAGACGCCACGCATTGCCTGACGGTACCGCAGGGCATCAGCATGCTGGACGCCGCCGGACTGCCCGAGAC
>JAOUIN010000228.1 GCA_029883965.1 Betaproteobacteria bacterium | reverse complement strand
CATCGAGGATGCGCGCCCCGAAATCCGCTCGGCGCTGGACCGCGCGGGCCGCTTTCTTGCGCTGTCCACACTGCTCAGCGTAATCCTTGCCGCGGTCGCGGTTGCACTTGCCACGCGGCGCTTCCTGCAGCGGCATCTCGATGCCTGTGCGGTGATGCGCTGCCTGGGGGCGAGCCAGGGCCGGGTGGTGCGGCTGTACCTGCTGCAGTTCGTCGCGCTGGGTTGCGTGGCGAGCCTCATCGGTTGTCTCATCGGCTGGGGCGCGCAGCATGCGCTGGCGCTGTGGCTGGGCGGTCTGGTGACGGTTGCGCTGCCCGGCGCCGGCGTGATGCCTGCCGTGCAGGGTTTTGTTACAGGGCTGGCACTGCTGCTCGGTTTTGCGCTGCCGCCGCTGACCGCACTGGGCCGCGTGTCACCGCTGCGCGTGCTCCGGCGTGACATCGGCGCGCCGAAGGGCATGGGTGCCCTGGGTTACGTGCTTGGTGCCGCAGTGATCAGCGCACTGGTGCTGTGGAAAGCCGGGGAACTGAAGACCGGGCTGCTGGTACTCGCGGGTTTTGCGGGTGCACTGCTGGTCGCCGCGCTGGTGTCGTGGATGGTGATCGTCGCGGTGTCGCAATTGCGCGGTGGCGGCGTATCGTGGCGCTTCGGCATTGCCAACCTGCGCCGGCGGCGCCTTGCCAGCATGCTGCAGGTGATGGCGCTGGGTACGGGCGTGATGGCATTGCTGACGCTGACCATCATCCGCGGTGAACTGCTGCAGCTGTGGCAGGGCAGCCTGCCGTCCGACGCGCCCAACCGGTTCATTGTCAACATCCAGAAAGACCAGGTCCCGGCGCTCGAGCGGTTTTTTGCCGCGCAGGGCATTGGCATGCCCGAGCTCTATCCGATGGTGCGTGCCCGCCTGCTGCAGATCAATGAGCGCCCGGTGGCGCCGACGGATTTCACTGATGACCGCGCGCGCCGGCTGGTGGACCGCGAGTTCAATTTGTCGTGGGCCACGCACATGCAGAAAGACAACAGCATCGTCGCCGGCAGCTGGTGGAATGATGCAAATGGAAAAAGCGCGCAGCGCACCGATCAGTTTTCGATGGAGGACGGCATTGCGCGCGCGCTCGGCATCAAGCTCGGCGATGTGCTGACCTTTGATTCGGCGGGCAGCACCTTTGCCGCGGAGGTCACCAGCCTGCGCAAGGTCGACTGGGACTCGTTCAACGTCAATTTCTTTGTGGTCGCGCCGCCGGGCCTGCTGGAAAAGCAGCCGGTCAGCTATGTCACGAGTTTTTACCTGCCGCCGGGCAACGTCGCGCTGCTCAATGCGCTGGTGAAACAGTTTCCGAATTTCCTGCTGATCGACGTGGCGCAGGTGCTGGGGCAGGTCAAGATGATGATCGAACAGGTGTCGAAGGCGGTGCAGTTCGTGTTCCTGTTCACCCTGCTCGCAGGCCTGGTGGTGCTCTACGCGGCGATTGCCAGCAGCCACGATGAGCGCCTGTACCAGGCGACGATCATGCGCGCGCTGGGGGCGAGCCGTGCGCAGCTCGCACGTGCCACCCTGGCCGAGTTCGCGGTCATCGGCGCGCTGGCGGGCCTGATCGCCGCGGCCGGCGCCAACGCGCTGGGCTACGTACTGGCGCAGCGCGTGATGAACATCGGCTACGGCTTCAGTTTCACCGTGTGGGCGGTCGGCGTGGTGTGCAGCATCGTCGGCATCGTCATCGCCGGCCACCTCGGTACGCGGCAGGCGCTGCAGGTGTCGCCGCTGCGGGTATTGCGGCAGCTGGCCTGAAGGCGTCGGCCTGACCCTCGCAGGGAGTTCCTGCGGCTGCGGCGCCGACGCTATACTGGTCGCACTTAAAGCGTACGGGCCTCACCGCAATGACCGAAACACCGCTGTTTTATATCCTGTTGATTTTATTGATATTTTTATCTATCGCCATCGCGGTCATGGTGGCACAGGGCCGCGCCATCGGCCGCCTGACCCGCGAACTGCAGCAATCACTCGAAGACAAGCATCGCGCGATGCTCGCCGACCTGCATGGCGGGCTGACGCAGCAGGGCGACCGGCTGGGCACACAGGTGGCCGAGGCCAGCGACCGGCAGCGCGTGTCCACCGCCGATGAACTCAAGCAGACCCGCGACGTGCTGCATGCGCTGCGGCTGACATTGACGCAGGAAATGGGCGCACAGCGCGAGGCCATGCTCGAACGCCTGGCGGCGACCACCGAATCGCTCAATGCCAAGATCGATGCGCGCCTCGGCGAGATCGCCGGCAAGGTCAATGAACGTCTCGACGAAGGCTTCAAAAAGACCAACGAAACGTTCGTCAACGTGATGACGCGGCTCGCGACCATCGACGAAGCACAGAAAAAAATTGAGAGTCTGACCGGCAGCGTCGTTAATCTGCAGGAGCTGCTGGGCGACAAACGTGCGCGCGGCGCCTTCGGCGAGGTCCAGCTCGAAGGACTGGTGCGCAACGTGCTGCCGCCGAATGCCTATGAAATGCAGGCGACGCTGTCAAACGGCACGCGTGTCGACTGCCTGCTGCGACTGCCGGCGCCGACGGGCCTCGTGGGCGTCGACTCCAAGTTTCCGCTGGAGAACTATCACCGCATGTTTTCACCCGAATCCAGCGCGGCCGATTACTCGCTGGCGCAAAAGCAGTTCAAGGCGGACGTGCGGCGGCACGTGGATGCGATCAGCGGCAAATACATCATTGCCGGCGAAACCTCGGACGGCGCCGTGATGTTCGTGCCGGCCGAGGCGGTGTTTGCCGAGATCCACGCCCATCACGGCGACGTGGTCGAATATGCGAATGCCAGGCGCGTATGGATCGTGTCACCGACGACACTGATGGCCGTGCTCAATACGGCGCGTGCCGTGTTGAAGGATGTCGAAACCCGCCAGCAGATTCATGTGATCAAGGATGCATTGCAGCGCCTGGCTGTTGATTTCGGCCGCTTTGACGACCGCATGCGCAAACTGGCCGATCACGTGCGCCAGGCGCACGAGGACGCGCAGCAGGTACAGATCAGCAGCAAGAAAATCTCGCAGCGCTTCGCCCAGATCGAAGGCGTTGAACTCGACGACGAACCGGAAATCGAGACGGCCAGGGTGCTGAAGCTGGGCGACGGCGGTCGCGATGGCGCCTGAGCAGGGCGCGATGAGGAACTGGTTCGGCCGCTGGCGCCGCACGCGCGCAGTCGAACGCCAGGCCATCGACGACACGCTGTGGCAGCGCGTGGTCGCGCGGTTTTCGTTCCTGCGCGCGTTGCCCGCGAGCGATCGCAACCGGCTGCGGGAACTGACCGCGCTGTTCCTTGACCGCAAGCCGGTCAGCGGCGCTGGCGGCCTGCAGATGACGCGCGAGATGCAGCTCGTCATCGCTGCGCAGGCCTGCCTGCTGGTGCTGAACCTGGACCTTGATCTCTACGACGACTGGGTTGAAGTCATCGTCTATCCCGACGAGTTTGTCGCCGACCATGAATACATGAGTGAGGACGGCGTGATGCACCGCGTGAGCGCGCCGCTCTCGGGTGAAGCCTGGGAACACGGCCCGGTGATTCTGTCGTGGCGCGATGCGCAGGCGGCGGACGGTGGCGACGGCTACAACGTGGTGCTGCACGAGTTTGCGCACAAGATCGACATGCGCAACGGCGCCGCCAACGGGTTTCCGCCCCTGCACGCCGGCATGGACCGCAACGCGTGGACGCAGGCGTTCGAGTCTGCCTATGCCGACATGCAGCAGCGTCTGGATCGCGGCGAGTACACGCTGATCGATCCGTACGCCGCGGAAGACCCTGCGGAGTTTTTTGCGGTGCTGAGCGAGAATTTTTTTGAAACGCCGGATGCGGTGCAGGCCAATTATCCGGCGGTGTACCGGCAGCTGGCGGCCTTCTATCGCCAGGATCCGCTTGCCAGGGGAAAAATCGGGGGAAATACATGAGTTCAGATCCGGCGGTGGTGCTTGCCGCGGATATCGGCGGCACCCATGCCACGTTCCGGTTCAGCGAGATTCTCGCGGACGGCCGTCACGAAACCGTAGTTGAAAAGAAATAC